>JAISWC010000286.1 GCA_031271245.1 Tannerella sp.
AATTGAACTCCTGATTTCCAATAGATTACGATTTCTATCTGAAAAATTCCAGGCAAAAATCGTCTGTTTTTAACTGAAATTTAACAGTTCGAGATGGAAATGCTGCAATGTGGGTTAAAGCAGAAGCAAACGTCAATTTGGAAGTAATTCTGAAAACATTGGAAAGCAAAATATCCGAAAAAACTTTACTGAAAATGTGAATCTTCATGCAATCGGATACAAGGCAAGAAATACTGTTTCTTAAAAGAAGAGCACTCTATCTTTTATACATACTTGATTTTCTGCAGCAGACAACGGTAAACTGACAGCGGTCCGCGGTTTCCGGACCGCCGTCCGGCGACAAAAGAAAGGGGGAGCATTTCAGATTGTCGCGTTTTCAGATTCGGATTCGGATTCGGCAGCACATCTTCTTCCGGAATGAGCAGGAAATATAGTGGAACTCTGCGTAAGAAAAAGTGACGCGGAGCGACACGGAGGGGAAAACCCCAGATCAATACAGCCCTTGTTATGCGGGGAGTTAGTAATATTTAACTGGCAAAATAGAGGCAGACCAATTTAACATTTCTATTTTTGTGCTCGAAAAAGGAGAGAACAAGTAGAAACAAAGTAATTACATAATTTCATTGATTGTATTATGAACCAAACGGTAGATATTCGAGAATTGAATGAACGGATCGAACAGAACAGTTCGTTCGTAAGCACGATTACCATGGGGATGAACCGGGTGATTGTGGGTCAGAAACATTTAATCGAGTCATTATTGATCGGACTGCTTTCCGACGGACATATCCTGCTGGAAGGCGTCCCGGGACTGGCCAAGACGCTGGCGATAAAAACACTGGCATCGCTGATTGAAGCCCGGTACAGCCGGATTCAGTTCACGCCCGACCTGTTGCCGGCGGACGTTATCGGCACCATGATTTACAGCCAGAAAAGTGAAGAATTTCTGGTCAAACAGGGGCCTGTATTCGCAAACTTCGTCCTGGCGGATGAAATCAACCGGGCGCCGGCCAAGGTGCAGAGCGCCCTGCTCGAAGCCATGCAGGAGCATCAGGTGACCATCGGCGAGTCGACGTACAAGTTGCCGGAACCCTTCCTGGTGATGGCTACCCAGAATCCGATCGAGCAGGAGGGCACCTATCCCCTGCCCGAAGCGCAGGTCGACCGCTTTTTGCTGAAGGTGGTCATTAATTATCCCAACAAGGAGGAAGAAAAGCAGGTCATCCGGCAGAACATTTCCGGCGAAACCGTCCAGTCCGGGGCCGTGCTGGATACGCAAAAGGTGCTGGAGGCGCGCAAGATTGTGCGCGAGGTCTATCTGGACGAAAAGATCGAGCGTTACATTGTGGACATCGTTTTCGCCACCCGTTTCCCGGCCGAACACAACCTGCCCACTCTGGAGAACATGATTGCCTTTGCCGCTTCGCCCCGCGCCTCCATCAACCTGGCACTCGCAGCCCGCGCATACGCCTTCATCAAGCGTCGCGGCTACGTGATCCCCGAAGATGTGCGCGCCGTATGCCACGACGTCATGCGCCACCGCATCGGACTGAGCTACGAGGCCGAAGCCAACAACCTGACCTCCGACGAAATCGTTAGCGAAATACTGAACAGGATCGAAGTTCCTTAAATTCAGAACACAAGCATTTGAAGAATGGAAACAAGCGAACTGTTGAAAAAAGTCAGGCAGATTGAAATCAAGACGCGGGGACTGTCGCGTAACATTTTTGCCGGCCAGTATCACACTGCCTTCAAGGGCAGGGGTATGGCCTTCAGCGAAGTGCGCGAATACCAGTTCGGGGATGACGTCCGCGACATCGACTGGAACGTGACGGCGCGCTATGTCCGTCCCTACGTGAAAGTCTTTGAAGAGGAACGGGAACTGACCGTCATGCTGATGATTGACGTTTCCGGCAGCAAGGATTTCGGCTCCGTCGCCCGGATGAAGAAGGACGCCGTGACCGAAATAGCCGCCACGCTGGCCTATTCCGCCATTCAGAACAACGACAAGATCGGCGTCATCTTTTTCTCGGACCGGATTGAAAAGTTTATCCCGCCGCAGAAAGGAAAACGCCATGTCCTGTACGTGATCCGCGAACTGATCGACTTCCAGCCGGACAGCCGGAAAACGGACATCAGCCAGGCGCTGCGTTACCTGACCAATGCCATCAAAAAGCGGAGTACGGCCTTTCTGATTTCCGACTTTATCGACAGCCACAGCTACACGGACGCGCTGACCATCGCCAGCCGCAAACACGACGTCGTGGCCGTCCAGGTCTACGACCGTCGCGAAACGGAACTGCCCCGCATCGGACTGATGAAGGTCAGGGACGCCGAAACGGGCGTCGAGCGGTGGGTCGACACGTCGTCGCGGCGCGTGCGCGACACCTACCGCAATTGGTGGACGCTGCGTCAGGAAGAAATGAACGGTACCTTCAGCAAATGCCGGGTAGATGCCGTCTCCATCCGTACGGAAGACGACTATGTGAAATCGCTGATTGCACTCTTTGACAAACGAAACTGAATAAGCTATGAGATTCAAAAAGCATAGATTATTGATGTATATAGGGCTGTCCGTCCTGCTGTCGAGCACGAAAATACATGCCCAGACGCTGATTGAGGTCAGGCTGGACTCGGCCGGCATCCTGATCGGAGAGCAAACCATGTTGCAGCTGACCGTTACGACCGATACAGACCGACAGGTCTATTGCCCGCTTCCGGCCGGCCACCTGATGCCCGGCGTGGAAATCCTGTCGGTTTCGCCGCCCGATTCGACCGTGACGGACCGCAGGCTAATCATTAAACAGAACATTCTGGTGACTTCGTTCGACTCGATGCTCTACCTCCTGCCGCCCTTCATGGTGATTGACGGGACGGATACCGTCTATTCCAACCAGGTCGCCCTGAAAGTCTCGACGCTGCCGGTGGACATGGACCGTCCGGGTGAGTTTTTCGACATCAAGGGAATCTGGAAACCGCCGTTCGTGCTGGCGGACTACTATCCGCTGATTTTCGGTATTGTGACGGGGCTGATTCTCCTGTTTCTGATTGGGTATGTGGTGATGCGCCTGCGTAGCAACCGTTCGCTGGTGCCGTTCAGGCGGGAAGAACCGCAGCTGCCGCCCCACGACGAAGCGATTCGGGAACTGGACCGGATTAAAAGCAAAAAACTCTGGCAGCAGGGGCGTCACAAGGAATATCACACGCAAGTCACGGATGCGCTCCGCCACTATCTGTTCAGGCGTTATACATTCAAC
Source organism: Tannerella sp. (assembly GCA_031271245.1). Lineage (GTDB taxonomy): Bacteria > Bacteroidota > Bacteroidia > Bacteroidales > Tannerellaceae > Tannerella. The sequence goes on from JAISWC010000286.1 coordinate 3,258, forward strand.
GCGATGGAAATGACGTCGCACGAGATTCTCGATGTGTTGCGGGAGAAGAACAGCGACCGGACGGCCTGCGACACGCTCCGGCAAGTTCTCCAACTGGCCGATTTCGTGAAGTTTGCCAAACTGCATCCGCTGCCCGACGAAAACGACTTGAGTCTGTCGAATGCGTATCTGTTCGTCGATCAGACCAAACCGGAGGAAACTCCCCCGCCGCCAGTCACATACCCGGAACCGGAAGTGCCGGGCATAAAAAATAAATCAGGGGACACTAACCTGACGGAAGGAGGCGTAAAATGATCTTTGCAAATCCGGCATACCTGTACTTACTGTTATTGCTCGTCCCGCTGCTCGGATGGTACATCTGGAAGATGCGCAGGAATCAGGCGAGCATGCAAATCCCCTCGTCCCGGGCCTTTGTTCCTGCCCGGACGAACACGTGGAAAGTCTATTTGCGTCACTTGCCGCACGTGCTCCGGATGGCGGCCATCGCCTGCCTGATCGTGGTGCTGGCGAGACCCCAGTCGACCGACAACTGGCAAAATTCAACGACCGAAGGGATTGACATCATCCTGGCAATAGATATTTCGACCAGTATGCTGGCCGAAGACCTGAAGCCGAATCGCCTGGAGGCCTCCAAGAATGTTGCAGCCGCCTTTATTAACGGGCGGCGGAACGATAATATCGGGCTGGTTGTCTTCTCGGGCGAAAGTTTTACGCAGTGCCCACTGACAACCGACCATGCCATTTTGCTAAACCTCTTCAAAGACATCCGTAGCGGTATGATTGAAGACGGCACGGCTATCGGACTGGGACTGGCTAATGCCGTCAGCCGGATCAAGGACAGCCAGGCCATCTCCAAGGTCATCATCCTGCTGACCGACGGCTCCAACAACCGCGGCGAAATCGCGCCGGTCACGGCGGCGGAAATCGCCCGGACGTTCGGCATCCGGGTCTACGCCATCGGCGTGGGGACGAAGGGCGAAGCGCCGTATCCTTTCCAGACGGCTTTCGGCGTCAGATACCAGAATATCCCGGTAGATATCGACGAACCGACGCTGAAACAGATTGCCGCCACCACCGGCGGACAGTATTTCCGTGCAACGGACAACACCAGCCTGAAAGCGATTTACGCCGAAATCGACCGGATGGAGAAGACGAAAATCAGCGTGCAGGAGTTTAGCAAAAAACAGGAAGAATACAGGAACATCGCCCTGCTGGTCTTTGCCCTCCTGTTGCTGGAGATGCTGTTGAGATATACATTATTTAAAAAAATACCGTAAAGAAAAGAGCTTATGTTTCGTTTTGCAAATCCGGAATTTTTATATCTGTTATTGGTACTTCCCGTACTGATGCTGTTTTTCATCTATACGGGCATTTCGAGGAAGAAAGCCATCCGGAAATACGGAGACCCGGAACTGATCCGCCAGCTGATGCCGGAGGCTTCTCCCAAGCGTCAGCGGCTGAAATTCGCGCTGCTGTTCGTGGCCGTGACAACGCTTGTTTTTGTGATTGCCGGGCCGCAGTTCGGCTCCAAGATCGAAACGGTCAAGCGGCAGGGCGTGGAAATCATGGTTTGCCTGGACGTCTCCAATTCCATGATGGCGGAAGACATCAAACCCAACCGCCTGGAGAAGGCCAAACAGATGGTGGCGCGCATGACGGACGGCTTCTCGGACGACAAGGTCGGACTGATTGTCTTCGCCGGCGACGCCTTTACGCAGTTGCCTATTACGTCGGACTACATCTCGGCTAAAATGTTCCTCTCGTCCATCAATCCCTCGATAGTTTCGTCGCAGGGAACAGCGATCGGCGCAGCCATCAACCTGGCCATGCGCTCGTTCACGCCCGACGAGAAGGCGGGGAAGACCGTCCTGCTGATTACGGACGGGGAAAATCACGAAGGCGACGCCGTGAAGGAGGCCGCATCGGCTGCGGAGAAGAATATCACGGTGAACGTGGTGGGTATCGGACTGCCCCAGGGCGCGCCCATACCGCTCAGCGGCACCAGCAGTTTCATGAAGGACGCCGGCGGCAATGTCGTCGTCACGCAGCTGAACGAGCCGATGTGCCGGGAAATCGCGGCCGCGGGCAAAGGCATTTACGTGCGCGCCGACAATACCAACTCGGCTTTGCGTGCGCTGCAAAGTGAAATCAACAAAATGGACAAGTCCGAGGTAGAAAGCAAAGTCTATTCGGAATACGACGAACAGTTCCAGTTGCTGGCGTGGATCGTACTGGCACTGCTGATACTGGAATTTTTAGTCATGGAACGGAAGAATCGAATTTTCCGGAAGGTAAAATTATTTTCTTAACAGACTGGAACTATGCGTATAAGACTTAAAGCAATCATTGGAATGACGGCCGGCCTTGTATGTGCCGGGACGGTGTTCGGCCAGAAAGCCGAACGCAGGCATATCCGTGAAGGGAATAGAATATATCGAGATACCTCAATAAGCGAAAGTAAGAGATTCACCGAGGCGGAGATTGCTTACCGGAAAAGCGTGGACGTGAACCCCCGTTCCGTCGAGGGGGCCTACGATTTGGGCAACGCCCTGTACCGTCAGCAGAAATATCCCGAAGCGGCCGAACAGTACCAGCTGGTTGCCGGGCAAAGCGAGCGGCTGCTGTCCGAAAACAGGGAGGCCAACGCCGTCCGTCTGGCACAGGTGTACCACAACCTGGGGAACATTGGAATGCAGGGCAAGGAGTACGCGAAAAGCGTCGAGGCTTACAAGCAGTCGCTGCGGCTGAATCCGAAAGACGACGAAACGCGGTATAACCTGGCGCTGGCGCAAAAGCTGCTCGACGACCAGCAACAGCAGGATCAGGATCAGCAGCAGAACGAGGATCAGCAGGAACAGGAACAGCAGGAGCAGCAGCAGAATCAGGATCAGGATCAGAAGACGCAGGAACAGCCCCAGCCCGACGAACGG
>JAISWC010000289.1 GCA_031271245.1 Tannerella sp.
AATTGAACTCCTGATTTCCAATAGATTACGATTTCTATATGAAAAATTCCAGGCAAAAATCGTCTGTTTTTAACTGAAATTTAACAGTTCGAGATGGAAATGCTGCAATGTGGGTTAATGCTTTTTTGATTTCGTTTTCGGGCGTTTTTCTGAAATCCATTGAAAAGAATCACTATATTGCCTTCATCGAAAATGAAAAATACACGGTAAATGTTGCTGTTGTACTCCATACAGAGTTCAAACCACCTTCAGGAAGAGATTAAAACGCTTACTTTCAGAGATTACACAAAAGGCGCAAAAAAAACATACCGCTCTATAGCGGGATGGCGGAAAAAGTGATAAACGCATACCGGACCGTCCCTCGCGACAGTGCGGCAGACGGCGGTTACGCCGGCCCGGCAAACCGGCAGTATGCTCAAAACAAAGGGATGATGAACATTGTTTTCAATAAGGTGGCGGGCAGGATGCAAAACAGAGTGAGCCGTAAAAACATGGAAACCCACCTCAAAAAATGGCACAGCGCTATTGCTTCCGTGTATCTGTGAAACAGGTACACGGAGGTTTTTTGTCATTTAAAATCAGCAAAATAATCTGTTGAAATATGAATCATTCTCTCCGAATTTCCATTTTCTTAACTAAAAACCCCTGATTAGGCATCCTAAAGGATTTGTATAGGATCTGTATAGGATCTCCTTAGGCATCTTTTCGATGCATATTAACGTATGGGAATCAATTTTTGATTTTATGTCAAAACATCTATTAAGGAAATGTCAGTACATAAACTGACGTTATTGTTTGGTATATGGATGTTTCCGGTCTGTCGGCCTTATCGTTCCCGTGCCGCCGAAATTGGAATATTCGTGCGAAACAGTCTTTCCTACCTTCATTCGCTCCTACTGACAACGACCGGCACATGAATCCGAATATCCTCTGCCGCTCCGGTAGCTGTCGCCGATATTGAGCCACAAAGCGCCTTCGGGTTTCAATCTTCCGTAAACTTCCATAAAGACACCAGTCTACAGGTCTATCGCTTTTACGCGAAAAACCTGGCCATTGCGAGCAAAAACCAGTTCTCCGTTTTCCTCTTTTCTTTTCTTTACCAAACGTTGAAAGGCAAGGCTTGCACCTTTTATCACGTTCTCCTCAAATTTACTTAACTCACGTTCATTCATAACTTTCCAGTTTTTTGTAAATAACAGAATTATAGATAGTCCGTTTATTATTCTTTTTAAATCCCTTGGCTATCACCTCTAAAGGTGACAGTGAATTGTCCGCAATCATCCAAAAATCACAAATCGGCAGATACAGTTCAAACAGATTGTGAATGCCTGCTTCATAACGGCGACGGATCGTTGATTCCGTCACGTTATGACCGCCGGCGGCCACCCTGTTCCTGACACGTTCTACCGCCAAATCCGGCGTATTCAGCCAGAAGTAAAGCAGCGTAACGTAGTATCCTCTTTCCTGTGCGCCCTGCAACAGTTTGACTATCGAACGGCTTGCCAGCGTCGTCTCCAGTGCAAATGTTTTTTGGGCAGCGATTAGCTCTCTAATTCGCCTGTACATAATCCGGCTTGCCTCAACCGCCACAGTAATATTGTCTGCGTTAAAGGGAGACAAGCCCTTTGCAATCTCGTCAGAATTGACAAACTCCTTACAACCTAACATCTCCGGCAGAATCGTATAGGAGGCTGTCGTTTTCCCGGCGCCATTGCATCCGGATATTATGTATAGATACGGCACAACTTTTCCTCGTTATTCGGGAGCAAAGATACGGATTAGTTTTTTACCGGCAATGGATTTTCCAAAAAAAAATCGGGGTGATATATATAAATTCGCCAGTTTGGTACCCAAATTCGCCGGTTTTGTACTTAAATCGGCTCATCCTTTCATCAGATCGCTCAAAATTCCGTTCGAAATAAATGCACCGCGGGGAGTCAGCCGGAAAATTTCGTCCGATTCCGACAGCAAACCGTTCCGGATATAAGGTTGCGCCTGCCGCAGGAAATGACCGGCCAGTTCCGTCCCGAAGGCTTCGCGAAGGTCGGCCGACCGGATGCCCCACATGGTACGGAGACGGGTGATGACGCAGTCATTGTACTGCGTGCGGAGGTCAAGACATTCCTTTTCGACGGCCGGCTCCCCGCACATGATTCCCCGAAGGTATTTTTCCAGGGAAGCCACATTCCACTGGCGGGAATTGTGGTCGTAGGAATGGGCGGCCGGCCCGACACCCAGGTATTTCCGTCCGGTCCAGCAGGACGAATTGTGGCGGGAGAAACAGTCCGGCTTGCAGAAATTGGATATTTCATACTGCAAAGAGCCGGCGTCGGCGAGCATATATAATAAGGTATAGTATAATTGCACGCTGGTTTCTTCATCTACCGGGCAGACAGCGCCGGATTGCCATTGCCGGTAGAGCGTCGTGCCTTCCTCGTAGGATAAATGGTACGCCGAGAGATGGGGAACATCCAGCTGAAACGCGACTTCAAGGTTTTCTTTCCAGCGTTCGACCGTTTGACCGGGAATGCCGTATATCAGGTCGATACTCAAACGGTCGTATCCATATTCCCGACAGCGGCGAACGGCCTCCACGGCCTGACGGCTGTCGTGCCGGCGGTACAGCAGCCGCAGGTCGGCATCGCTGAAACTCTGTATACCCAGACTGATTCGGTTGAACGGAAGTGTCTGCAAGGCCGAGAGATACACCGGAGTCAGGTCGTCCGGATTGGCTTCGAGCGTAATTTCGGCACCGGCAACGACGTGGTGACAGCGATGGATGGCTTCAAAGATGCGCTCGAAATCATCCGCCTGCAGTTGAGACGGTGTACCGCCACCGAAGTAAACGGTTTCCAGCGGTTCGCCGTCCAGGTAGTCTTTCCGCAGTTCCAGTTCACGCATCACGGCCTCCACGTACGCAGCTTTATATTTCAATTCCGTTTGGGAAAAAAAATCGCAGTACGTACACCGTTTGGGACAAAACGGAACGTGAATATACAAACCCGCCATCGAGTTCCATGTTTTTTTGTTGAACACTGTTACCTGTCTTCTTTCCTAAAGGGATAAGAATAACTGACAAAGATAGTCATTTTGGAGAAAAGGAGCGCGCTGTTGCGGGGAAAAGAAAAACATGTTATAAAACACTGTTTTCAAACATGCTTTTTTTGAGCGGTTATTCCGCCAACAATTCTTAATTTGCGCCGCTTAATGAAAATCCGTCATGGATTCGTGTATAATTTAAAATGATAATAGGATGAAAGTGTATCAAACAAATGAAATTAAGAACATCTCAATTTTGGGAAGTAAAGGCGCCGGAAAAACCACTCTCGCAGAAGCCATGCTTTACGAGGGTGGTATTATAAAACGTCGCGGCACTGTGGAAGCAGGCAATACGGTAAATGATTATTTTCCGGTTGAAAAAGAGTATGGTTATTCTGTTTTTTCAACCGTTTTTAGTGTTGAATGGAATCATTTCAAGTTGAATTTTATTGACTGTCCGGGTTCGGACGATTTCGTCGGCGGAGCGGTGTCGGCGCTGAACGTGACCGATACGGCGCTGATGGTGCTCAACGCACAGTACGGCATGGAAGTGGGAACCGTCAATCAGTTCCGCTATACCGAACAGTTCCGCAAGCCGGTGATATTTATTGTTAACCAGCTGGATAACGACAAAGCCGATTATGACAGCACCATCGCGCAACTGAAGGAAAACTATGGCGCCAGGGCTGTTCAGATCCAGTATCCCCTGAATACGGGCACGTCGTTCAACGCCGTGATTGACGTGCTGAAAATGAAAATGTATCGCTGGAAACCCGAAGGCGGCGTGCCGGAAATACTGGAAATCCCAGCCGAAGAGGTCGATCGGGCGAGTGAACTGCATCGCCTGCTGGTCGAGGCGGCCGCCGAACATGACGACGCGCTGCTGGAGAAATTCTTCGAAGAAGGAACGTTGTCGGAAGACGACATGCGGGTCGGCATCCGCGTCGGTCTGATTACGCGCGGGATGTTCCCGATTTTTTGCGTCAGCGCCGGGAAAGACATGTGCGTGCGCCGTACGATGGAGTTTCTGGGAAATGTAGTGCCCTGTACCGACAGGATGCCGCAACCGGCAACCGTGGACGGTGTCGAAGTGGCTCCGGACGCCGGCGGCCCGACCAGCCTTTTCTTCTTTAAAACAACCGTGGAACCGCATATCGGACAAGTGTCCTATTTTAAGGTGCTGTCGGGAAAAGTCAGGACGGGCGACGATTTGAGCAATGCTGACCGGGGTTCGAAGGAACGCATTGCACAGATTTTTTCGGTAGCCGGACAGAACCGTTCGGAAGTGCCGGAAATGGTGGCCGGCGATATTGGCGCCACGGTGAAGCTGAAAGACGTCCGCAGCGGAAATACGCTGAACGAGAAAGGCTGCGACTACCGTTTCAACTTTATCCGCTATCCCGACCCGAAATACCGCCGGGCGGTGAAGTCCGTGAACGACGGCGATATGGAAAAACTGAGCGAGATTCTCACCCGGATGCACGAAGAAGATCCCACCTGGATTGTCGAGCAGTCCAAGGAACTGAAACAGATGATTCTCTCCGGTCAGGGCGAATTTCACCTGCGCACGCTGAAATGGCGCGTGGAAAACAATGACAGGATACCGATTGAGTTCCTGGAACCGCGTATCCCTTATCGCGAGACCATTACGAAAGCCGCCCGCGCCGACTACCGTCACAAGAAACAGTCGGGTGGCGCCGGCCAGTTCGGGGAAGTGCACCTGATTGTGGAACCGTATTACGAAGGTATGCCGGATCCGGGCGTATACAAGTTTGGCGGACAGGAATACAAGGTGCCCGTTCGCGACGTGCAGACACTGGATCTGGAGTGGGGCGGCAAACTGGTCTTCGTCAACAGCATCGTGGGCGGATCCATCGACGCCCGTTTCCTGCCGGCCATCCTGAAAGGCATCATGGCGCGGATGGAACAGGGCCCGCTGACCGGATCGTATGCCCGCGACGTGCGTATCATCGTCTACGACGGCAAGATGCACACGGTGGACAGCAATGAAATTTCGTTCATGCTGGCCGGACGCAACGCCTTCAGCGCCGCATTCAAGGATGCCGGCCCGAAAATCCTGGAGCCGATTTATGATGTGGAGGTACTGGTGCCGGGCGACTATCTGGGCGACGTGATGAGCGACCTGCAGGGACGCCGCGCCATGATTATGGGCATGAACAGCGACAAGGGCTATGAAAAACTGATGGCCAAGGTGCCGCTGAAGGAAATGGCTACCTATTCCACTTCGCTGAGTTCGATTACCGGCGGACGGGCTTCGTTTACGATGAAGTTCGCCAGCTACGAGCTTGTCCCGGCTGATGTCCAGGAGAAACTGCTGAAAGACTATGCCGCAACACAGGGGGATGATTAAATCCCGAGCGATTTTTTAAATGTGAGAATGTGGGCATGTGAAAATAAACAGACACGTGAACTTCATTCTCACATTCTTTATGCAGTCCCGACAGGTTTTAAAAATCTTCCAAGTTTCAGGGGAGCGCAACGTCCCGCGCTCCCCTTTATTTAAAGGATGACAATCTGTTGCTCTTTGGTATACCTGTTATAACCGGCGGACATATCCCTCATCATTATTCCGAAGATTCGGATTTTGACACGGAGTATGACGAGAACGGGAATTTGACGTTATTCAGGGTAACAACGGTAACCATCAACCTCCGGCGATGACCGTTTTCTGGAGTTTACCGTCACATACAATGCCCAAAACAGCCCCGTATTCATAGAGGCGATATCGTCGAGCGGAGATTCTATCTTTAAAGCACATTACGAATATAACAATTACGGATATGCCACCCTGTTTGACAGTTATAATCGGGATTACGAAAAGGGAACATGGATGAGTGCCCGCAGGGAAACCGTCGAATATGATGCACAGGGAACCCCTGTTTATCTGGACGGTTACGAGAATGGGGAAATGATTTTCAGTCACAGTTTCGAGTATTATGACGAAAATTATTTTGCTTCGATAACAAGTTATGGGAGAGAATTCAAAGTCAGGCAGGAATGGAAATACGGTACAGACGGGAAACCGAAGGCTTATTACCACTACGAAAACGACGAATTTATAGGTTATGTCAGTTTCTATTCCAACATTTTTTCCGACCCCGGATCGTCCGTCGAACCCGTTTCCGGGAGCGTCGCCACCCGCGTCTGGGGGTCGGGCGGAAGCTGTACATCGCAGCCGTGGCTACCGGTACGACGCAGGTCTACACCGTGGCCGGGCAGCTGACGAAGACCGTCACGCTGGCCGCCGGAGAGACCGCCGCGACGCCGCTGCCGCCGGGCGTGTACATCGTCGCGACGGAAGAGAAGACGTGGAAGACGGTGATCCGGTAAACGCAGCCGAATTCGGCCGGGGGTGCGACCGTAGAGACGTTGCGCGCAACGTCTCTACACCTCCCCGGAAAACCGGCAGGCAAAAAAACAACTAACCGGAGCGTACGACACCGCCACATTTCCGTGCACCCTTCTTTCAGGTGCCCCATCCTTCGCGGTCGAGGTTGCGGTAATTGATCGCTTCGGCAATGTGGTGCGGCCGGATAGGGTCCGAGCCGTCCAGATCGGCGATCGTCCGCGACACTTTCAGAATGCGGTCGTAGGCGCGAGCGGAAAGACTGAGCCGTTCCATGGCATTTTTCAGCCGCGCAAGCCCCTCATCATCGGGAACGGCGTACTGGTGCAGCTGGCGCGAAGTCATTTGCGCATTGCAATACGTATTTTTGCTCGAAGCGAAGCGTTTGTTTTGCAGCTCGCGAGCGCGTATAACCCGTTCGCGGACGGCTTCGCTGGGTTCTGCCGGTTGCTTTTCGGATATCTTTTCAAACGGTACGGGCACGATTTCGATCTGGATGTCAATCCGGTCCAGCAGCGGCCCGGATATCCGGTTCATGTATTTCTGCACGCTCCCCGGCGGACAGAGGCACTGGCGTTCGGGGTGATTGTAATAACCGCACGGGCAGGGATTCATGGAGGCCACCAGCATGAAACTCGCCGGATAGTCCACCGCAAAACGGGCGCGCGAAATGCCGATGCACCTGTCTTCGAGCGGCTGGCGCAGGACTTCGAGTACACTCCGGTTAAATTCCGGCAACTCGTCCAGAAAAAGGACGCCGTTGTGCGCCAGACTGATTTCGCCCGGCTGGGGAAACGTTCCGCCGCCCACCATGGCGACGTCCGAAATGGTGTGATGCGGCGAACGGAACGGACGCTGCGCCAGCAGAGACGTGTTTTTCTCCACCTTTCCTGCCACGGAATGGATTTTGGTCGTTTCGAGCGCTTCCTGCAGCGTGAACGGTGGCAGGATCGACGGTAGCCGTTTGGCCAGCATGGATTTCCCGCTGCCCGGCGGGCCGATCATGATGATGTTGTGTCCGCCGGCGGCAGCTACTTCCAGCGCACGTTTGACACTCTCCTGGCCGCGCACTTCGGAAAAGTCGCAGTCAAACTGTTGCTGGCGCGCGTAAAACTCTTCGCGCGTATCGACAACCGTGGGGGTCAGCGATTCTTTCCCGCAGAAAAAATCAATGACCTCCATGATATTTTCGGCGCCGTATACATTCAGGTTGTTAACTACGGCCGCTTCACGCGCGTTCTGTTTCGGGACAATCAGGCCCTTGAAGCCCTCTTCCCGGGCTTTGATGGCGATCGGCAGGGCGCCTTTGACCGGTTGCAGACTGCCGTCCAGTGAAAGCTCGCCCATCAGGAGGCACTCTTCCAGCAGGCCGGCATCCAGTCCGGCTTCGCCGGCGGCCGCCAGGATACCGATCGCCAGCGGCAAATCGTAGGCCGAGCCTTCCTTGCGGATGTCGGCCGGCGCCATGTTGATGACGATACGGGTACGCGGGA
>JAISWC010000291.1 GCA_031271245.1 Tannerella sp.
TCCACATTTACAGCTTTTTGGAAGATCCGGAAGGCTGCTGGCGGAGCGTAATAAACGAACAAAAAATGAAATATCAAAACTCCCTGTTCCCTGAAATGCAGGGGGCTTGCTTTTGAAAACATAAAAACACACAACTGACTATCAGATTATAACAAATGCAGCATGGGAGTTTTACACTTTTAGCGGACAACAATGAAATAAATTGATAAGTAAGATATTCTCTTTTTTCTTTGGTCGCAGTCACCGGACGCCCGGCTGACTGCGGACGAGGCGGTCTTTTAACTTACGCAAATCCGGAATCTCCGTTTTCGTTTCGCGGCGAAGCTCCGCTTCGGGCGGCTTTTTCCCGAAGGCCGTCCTTACGTCCGGGAGATTCTCCACGAAAAAAGAAACATCCGTCTACAGTAAATTCAACAGGACAAAGAGAGGCGTTTATCCGTTCGATTTGGGGCGGAAAAGAATGTACCCCCCTCCGGTATTCGTTTTGCGCATTCGGGAAAAGCCATTATCTTTGTGAACTTATTATAGTTTTCTGAACATGGAAGAAAATACAGCGCTGTTGGAAACAGTGAGAAAAAAAGCCCGTATGTGGCTGGGCAGGGAGTATGACCGGGAGACGCGCGAGCAGGTACAGGTCATGCTTGACCGGGAAGACCCGACCGAGTTGATCGAGGCTTTCTACAGAGATCTGGAATTTGGAACGGGCGGTTTGCGCGGCATCATGGGCGTCGGAACCAACCGGATGAACCGGTATACCGTTGGCGCAGCTACTCAGGGACTGGCCAACTACCTGCTGAAGGAATTTGCCGACCTGCCGCAGATCAGGGTGGTTATCGGGCACGACTGCCGCAACAACAGCCGCCTGTTTGCGGAGATTGCAGCGAATATCTTTTCGGCCGGCGGAATCAAGGTGTATCTGTTCGACGATCTCCGTCCCACGCCCGAAATATCCTATGCCATCCGCAGGCTGGGCTGCCAGGGCGGCATCATCCTCACCGCCTCCCATAACCCGAAAGAATACAACGGATACAAGGCCTACTGGGACGACGGCGCACAGATGATCGCTCCGCACGACAAGAATACCATCGCCGAAATCAACCGCATCCGGTGCGCCGGCAACATCCGGTTCAAAGGGAAAAAGGAACTGATTGAAATCATCGGAAGCGAAATAGACAGCCGGTACATCGCCGACCTGAAAACCGTCTCACTGTCGCCGGATGCCATTCGCCGTCATCACGGCATGAAGATTGTCTACACGCCCATCCACGGTGCGGGGGTACGCCTGATACCGGCGGCACTCGAGGCGTTCGGCTTCACGAACATCATTCACGTGCCGGAGCAGGACGCCGTCAGCGGCGACTTCCCGACCGTCGTCTCGCCCAACCCCGAAGAGCCGGCGGCGCTGGCGCTGGCTGTCGAAAAGGCGCGGGAGACGGATGCCGAACTGGTGCTGGCCTCCGATCCGGATGCCGACCGCGTGGGTGTCGCCGTAAGGAACAACGCCGGCGAGTGGACGCTCCTCAACGGCCACCAGACGGCGCTGCTGCTGGTATATTACCTGATTGCGCGATGGAAAGAGACCGGCAGGCTGCAAGGCCGGGAATACGTCGTCAAGACAATCGTGACGACCGAGACCGTACGCGCGGTAGCCGAGCAGCACGGCGTGGAAATCCACGACGTGTACACGGGCTTCAAATGGATTGCCGACATCATCCGCCGGCAGGAAGGAAAAAAAACGTTTATCGGCGGCGGCGAAGAGAGTTACGGATTCCTCTGCGAAGATTTCGTGCGCGACAAGGACGCCGTTTCTGCCTGCTGCATCCTCGCCGAAGCGGCTGCCTGGGCACGCGACAGCGGCCGGACGCTGTACGGCCTGCTGCAGGACATTTACCTGGAATACGGCTACTCGAAAGAAGTCAATATCTCCGTTGTAAAGCAGGGCAAAAGCGGCGCGGAAGAAATCGAGGCGATGATGAAAGGCTACCGCGAACATCCGTTGACCGAGATTGCCGGTTCGAAGGTGACGCTGATGCACGACTACGTCTCGCTGAAGGGATACAGCTTCACGGACGGCGAAGCGTTTTCGCTGAACATGCCGACCACTTCCAACGTGCTGCAATATTACACCGAAGACGGTACGAAAATATCCGTCCGTCCGTCGGGCACCGAACCGAAAATCAAATTCTATTTCGAAGTACACCGGAAAGTGAAAACGGTTGAAGACCTCGTCGACGCCGAAGCGGCCGCTCTCCGGCAAATAGAACAAATCAAAATCTCACTGGGAATTTAATGCTTATCAATAAATAATCGAAAATGAACAAACTGATCCTCTGGTGCACCCTCTTCTGTCTGTGTGCACCGCTTGCGCCGAAAGCGCAGAACAACGCCGGCGGGCAACGCGATTACCTGACTGTCGGCAGAGACATCCTCAGCCGCCGGCTCGAACATCCTTACCTGCTGTTCGACAGCCGGAGCAAACAGGCCATCCTCGACCGGGTGAAAAACGAACCCGAATATGCGCAGATCATGGACCTGCTGCTTCAGGAAGGCCGCCGCGTCATGCTCAACACGACCGAGCCACAGAAGGTATTCAACGATCCGGCGTCGCGATACTACCAGCTGCCGTCGTGGGAATCGTATGTGGGTTTCTATTTGAGCGGCGCGCAGTTGCTTGCGTTCCTTTACCAGATGACGGGTGACGAAGCCTATGCGCAGAAGGCGTTTCGCTATGCCGACAAACTGTGTGAATTGGAGAGCTGGACGGCCGGCGCTCATCGCTTCGACATTATCTATCCGCGAGTATGGCCCTACGGCGCCAAGGACGACGAAGTAGTCTTTTCGTTCGACATCTCGACGGGTGACTGCGCCCTGGGACTGGCACTGGTGTACGACTGGATTTATCCGGTAATGAACAAGGCCCAGCGTGACCGCATACGGGGCGGACTGCTGGAAAACGCCATCCTGCGCGTGCGCGGCAACTACGAATACGTCTGGTGGGCGGAAGCGTACAAATGCAACTGGGCGGCCATCTGTCACGGCGGCACGGGTCTGGCCGCGCTGTCGCTGCTGACCGAAGACCCGCAACTGATTGACGTCGTAGCCCGCAGTTGCGAAGGCTTTGAAAAAATGGTGGCCAACTACGGCGAGGACAACGGATGGGCCGAAGGGCGTTCCTACTCCTTCTACGGCATCCGCGACGCCATCGCATTCCCGGACGCTATCAAGAGACTGACCGGAAACAAAATAAACCTCTTCGACACGCCTGGCTGGAAACATCCGGCCGACTTCGCCCTCTTCGGACTGACGGGCGCCTTCAACGACGGAGCGGCAGCCGGCCCGGTCGGATATTCCTCTACCTACAACAAACTGATTGCCGAATCGCGCGACGAAACGGCCATGTACTACCTGCAAACTTACCTGAGCGACGAACATCGCAGCCGGAACATGTGGGAACTCATCTGGCCGCGTCCGACCGACGTCCGGGCAGTGAAGCCGGCCGTCGCCTCCAAATATTTCCCCAGCATCGAATGGGGTTTCATGCGCAGGGATTTCGGAGATGAACACCTGCAGGTGGCCCTCAAATGCAGCCCGGCCGACGACCCGCACCACGGCCATCTGGACGCCGGCACCTTTATCCTCACCTGGCACGGCGACGTCATCGTCGGCGAAGTGGAACAGCGTTTCTACGACCAGTTCTTCTTCAACGACGTGCGATTCGACTACCTGTATGTGCGGAGCATCGGCCACAACGTCGTGCATGTGAACGGTGAAGAACAGTACATCGCCAAGCGAAAGGATCAGCCCTGGCAGGAAGGCGTAGGCGGAAAGATTGACCGCTTCCGCATCTCGCCCGAATACGACTACGCCGTCATGGACCCGACTAAAGCCTATCCCGGCAGACATCTTAAAAACTGGAAACGCTCGATTGTACTGGACAAGGAAAACAATATCGCGCTGATACTCGATCGCATAGACTGTGCCCGGGGAGAGAGGATCGATCTGCTGTTCCATCCGGTTGCGAAGGCCGCGGTGAACAGCGACCGGACGGCCAGTTTTACCGGCCGTACCAGCGGGACACGCATGGAAATGCAGCCGCTGGTCAACGCACCGTATGACCTGACTCTGGAAACGCAATACACCGTGCGTGTGGTAAAGAACGACCCCGTACAGGCGATACCCTGCCTTTTCACGACCCTGAAGGCACCTGCCACCCGGACGGTCATCGGAACGGTATTCTATCCGGGCGAACTGAAAAACGGCGAACCGCAGCAGTTCACACTCGATGAAAGCGGCAGGCATCCCGTCATTCGCTACACGGTCAACGGCAAAACGTATGCGTACGAATTTGCCGACGACAGCGTAAGCCGAAGATAATTCCTCCCTTTGGATAGTCGGTGCGACAGTCTGAATTGAAAATCGACGCAGTCAAATACACCTCAATTTTGGGGGTGCAATTCAGATTGTCGCACCGACTATCCAAACCCATATTCATCCCAAATTCCCTTATGGATGCGAAATAAACAGGATATAACGGTTTTTCCGATGTCCCGTAGGGTAGGGAACCGAACCGTTATATCCTGTTTATTTTGCGTGCCTAAGGTGGTTTTGTTGGAGAATAAGGTAAAAATAAGGTTTTCATACTCCTCAAACAGATTACATCTTAGGCGACAGTCTGAAGCAGTTCGGTTTCCCCCTTAACTTAACCCACATTGCAGCATTTCCATCTCGAACTGTTAAATTTCAGTTAAAAACAGACGATTTTTGCCTGGAATTTTTCATATAGAAATCGTAATCTATTGGAAATCAGGAGTTCAATT
>JAISWC010000049.1 GCA_031271245.1 Tannerella sp.
GGCAGCATGACTTCGGCGAGGCGGAACCCCGTCACCGGCATATGTCGCACCTGTACGGTCTGCATCCCGGAAACCAAATCAATCCCGACCGTACTCCCGAACTGATGCAGGCAGTCGCACGCACGCTCGAACTGCGTGGCGACGAGGCCACCGGCTGGTCTATGGGCTGGAAAATCAACCTGTGGGCACGCATGCTCGACGGCAACCATGCGCACGATATCATTGAAAAGCTCTTTCGCCCCATCGAGTTCGGCGAAATCAAATACAGCGGCGGCGGCCTGTATCCCAATATGTTCGATGCTCATCCGCCGTTCCAGATAGACGGAAATTTCGGTTACACGGCAGGTATTGTGGAGATGCTACTCCAGAGCCATGCCGGATTTGTCCAGCTGCTGCCTGCCCTGCCGTCGGCATGGCCTAACGGAAAAATCACCGGACTGAAGGCGCGCGGCGGATTCACCGTGGATATCGAATGGGAAAACGGACAGCTCTCGAAAGCCCGCATCACGTCCGAGCTGGGTGGAAACTGCCGTCTGCGCACCGCCCTGCCCGTGTCGATAAAAAACGTGCAGACAAAAGAGGCGCAGGGACAGAATCCGAATCCGCTGTTCGGCTTCATTGATCCCGGAAAACCTCAGAACCTGAGCGGCGCTGCGCTGAAAGAACTGCCCGTAAAAAACTATTCTACGGTCGATTTTATGTCGGTAAAGGGGAAAACATATGAAATCGAAATACACAAATGATAACAAAATACTTTAGGCATATGAGAAAAGGAGAAATTTTATTGTATTGCAGCATTGCGTTGCTGATTTTTTCCGGCTGTGGACGGAGAGAGGAGATGCCGGATATCTCCGCATACAACGTCGTCTGGGAATCTCGCAGCAACAATTCGCGCGGTTCCATGCCGATCGGCAATGGCGACATAGGTGCTAACGTGTGGGTATCGCCTGCGGGCGAGTTACTGTTCTACATCAGTAAGACCGATGCATGGGACGGAAACGGTAGCCTGCTAAAGATTGGAAGGCTGAAAATTTCATTCACTCCAAATCTGCTGGCGTCCGGTTATTTCAGACAGGAACTTGATTTGTCCACCGGAACGATCCGCATCACAGGAAAACAGAACGGCAAAACTCTATCGCTGGCTTTCCGGGTAGACGCCGCCTCGCCGGTCATACACCTCGACGGCGAAAGCAGTGTGCCTGTCGAAATGACGGTCGCATACGACGGATGGCGACGGGAAACCCGTTTCATGAATGACGTGGAAAAATCGGTCACTTACGGCGTGAGATACGCTCCCCATTCATTCATCGTGGAAGCCGACACGGTTTTGAGTTGTGACAACAGCCTGATGTGGTGTCACCACAATTCATCCTCCATTTGGAAGGAAACGCTGAAAGTGCAGTCTCTCGGAGATTACGCCGATGACCATGAAGATCCGCTGCTGCATCTCACATTCGGCGCATTGGCGACCGGCAACGGACTGGTAAACCGCTCCCCGGAAGTATTGACCTCCGAAAAAGCAACAAGAAAGCATCATCTCGAAGTCTGCGTACTGACGGAAAAAGCCGCCACGGTGGACGACTGGGCTGCTGCCGCCGGCCGTCTGACGGCAGAACTGTCAAAAACGTCCGCGACACAGCGTAAAACCAGTCACGACAAATACTGGAAAGATGTGTGGAACAGTCATTACATACTGGTCGGTTCGTCGAACGACAGCCTGCAAATAGCCGGTATGACGCGCGGTTATACCCTGCAACGTTTCATTAATCTCTGTTCGGGAAAGGGCAAGATGCCCATCAAGTTCAACGGGAATATTTTTAATGTGGATTCGGTCGCGCAGCAAGAACCCTACGACGCCGACTACCGACGTTGGGGCGGCTGCTACTGGTGGCAGAATACGCGCCTGCCCTATTTCGCCATGCTGTATTCCGGAGATTTCAACCTGATGAAGCCGCTGTTTGGAATGTATATGGACGCACTGCCTCTGGCAAAGTTCCGGACGCAACGCTATTTTGACATCGAAGGAGCGTACTTCCCCGAAGTCATGTATTTCTGGGGAACCATGAACAACGACAATTACGGATGGACAAGGGCATGGACGGACAATTCCAGGGAAGGTTCGCTGCGTTCGGCCGAACAGGGACAACCGGCCGGACTTTCGCAAAACCGCTTTATCCGTTATTTGTGGGAAGGCGGTATCGAACTGACTTCCATGATGCTCGATTATTACGATTTCACAGGCGACAGAGCTTTTGTACGCGATACGCTGCTGCCGTTTGCCGGCGAAATCGTCATGTTTTACCGCAACCGCTATCCCACAGGTGACAACGGCAAGATACTTTTTGAGCCGGCACAAGCGCTGGAGACATACTGGGATATCACCAATCCGATGCCCGAAATCGCCGGACTGCGAAGCATCCTGCCCCGCCTCATCAGGCTGGACGAAACGTCCGCTAAACTGAAAAAAATATGTGCCGATATGTTTGCCGAACTTCCCGATCTGCCGATGACGGAATCGAACGGCGAAAAACGGTTGGCGGCAGGCGAAAATTTGCAGCAACGCACCAACATTGAAACGCCGGAACTGTATGCGGTTTTTCCCTATCACCTTTTCGGACTTGGAAAACCCTCGCTTGACATTGCCAAAAGAACGTTTGAACACCGTATCACTAAGGATTATCATGGCTGGCAACAGGCGGCCATCACAGCGGCCATGCTCGGAGAAGGAGAACAGGCGGCGAAAATGATAACGGATAATTTCAACCGAAAACACGACGACAGCCGTTTCCCTGCCTTTTGGGGGCCTAACTACGATTGGGTGCCCGACCAGTGCCACGGCAATGTCAACATGAGGGCGCTGCAAAACATGCTGATTCAAACGGTGAACGATACCATCCTGCTCTTCCCGGCATGGTCTCCCGCATGGGATGTACGCTTCAAGGTATGGGCTACGGGAAATACTTCCGTCGAGGGAGAATTGAAAAACGGAACCATCGTCCGGCTCAAAGTCGTGCCCGAACATCGCAGGAAAGATATTGTCATTTTGGATAAACGGATTATTTTACAATGAACATTTACCGGACTTTTACGTCCGGTTTTTTCAATATTCAATCAATTGTTATGAAAATTTTGAAGTATGTTTATACATAGTCGTTCTACAGATAAACGCACAGAATCAAGCATTGCCTTCTTTCGGGAACGGCATCGACCGGCAACTGTTATTGCCATAATCATATAACAGTAAGAGTGAACCGGACCGTTTCAACAATAGACAGGAACATATTAAGGTTGAAAATAATAATAATGTATACCTTCCCTTCCCTACATTCCAGAAACAAATCAAAGAAATAATTTAAAAAACATGTTGTAAAACATATAAAAAAGACGTACACCCTATTAAAACAAATTATATCTTTGCAGCGTTTTGTTGAACACATAAACAAAATATGATTAATGTACCATATAAAAAAACAATTATAAATATATACGATGAACTCTGTTGAAAGAAAATATTTCTCCCATTTTGGACTAATTAACGCACTTATGTTGGTTAGTTCCGGATTTTTGTTAGAGAGAGAGAGAGAGAGAGAGAGAGAGAGAGAGATGGGCAGGCGTATATAATAAAGTGCGCGTACACGCGCGATCCACAAAAAATAAATCTTCCAAACAACAAAACCCTGTATCGTTTTTCGAAGGAATCACTTCGGAATTTTTTCATATAACACTTGTTTTTCACGAACCGG
>JAISWC010000084.1 GCA_031271245.1 Tannerella sp.
ATGGGCTGCCGGCAAGTCCGGCAAGTGGGTGAACAAATACTACCTGGCGGTATTGTACGATTTCCTGGGCGAAGACGAAAAAGCGTCAAAACTCTGGGCACAGTGCGGCGACACTCCCGGCGATGCGGTGTTCTATCAGGCGCGTGCGCAGTTCCGTAAAGGGGAAGAACGGTTAAAGGATTTGCTTCGCGCCGAAAATCTGGAAAAATCGTGGCGAACGGGATTGGCATTGATACGTCATTATCAGGATACAAAACAGTATGATGCGATGTACGAAAAGGCAAAAGAATACGCGGCAGCATATCCCGGCAACGACATGATTGGATTAAAATATGCCGCGGCCATGCTCCTGCAAAAGAAATACCGCGAATGTGCCGGTTACCTGTCTCATCTGAACGTTCTGCCCAACGAAGGCGCTTACGAAGGTCGCATAGTATATCGGAAAGCCTGGCTGTTCCGTGCGCTCGAAAACGTGCAGGCGGGGAAATACCGGGAAGCCATATCGGAAGTCGAACAGTCGAAACTCTGGCCCGAACATCTCGGCGTCGGCAAACCCTACGACGAAAATATCAACCTGAGTGTCGAAAACTTCATCACCGGATACTGCAACGCCAAACTGAACGGCGTCAAACCGCCGCAGTTCGCCGCCACAGCTTCGTCCGACGAAGTCGCACAGGAAGCCGCACGAATATGCAGATAACATCGGACGGCCACAGTCAATAACATTTTAAAACGGAATGCCTATGGAAAAAACAGAATGAACAAATGACAGCAAAGCGAAGGGGAAACGCAGGTACCGTCTTCCGGTCGCGTCAACTTTAAAACGTGAAAAGTACCTTATTAAAAATAATTTTTAATCACATAACAAATATGACAAACACATTTATTAACGGCATAAAAAATGCCACATTTAAAAAGCTTGTAAAGATTGTGATGCTGTCCGTTTTTCTCCTGATGACGGGGATCGGGATGGCAAGCGCCAACGGTGGCTATTCGCAGGAATCGCCCGAACCGGCGCAGAGTAAAGCCCGAATAACGGGTACGGTCGTCGATCAGGCGGGCGAACCGGTCATCGGGGCGAATATTGTGGAAAAGGACGTTGCCTCCAATGGGACAATCACCGGATCGGACGGAAATTTCAGCCTGAACGTATCGCCGGGGGCGACGCTGGTCGTTTCCTATATCGGGTATGTGACGCAGGAAATCGCCGTAGGGAACAGGACGCAGTTGCAGATCGTCCTGCAGGAAGATTTGCAGACGCTGGAAGAGGTGGTCGTCATCGGATACGGAACGGTCAGGAAAAGTGACCTGACTGGTTCGGTGGCCTCGGTCTCGGACAAACAGTTTAAAGACCAGCCGGTGAAACGGGTGGAAGACATTTTGCAGGGACGCACGCCCGGCGTGGAAGTCACTACGTTGAGCGGCATACCCGGCGGGGACGTCAAAGTCCGTATCCGCGGCACCACTTCCATCAACAAGAGCAGCGACCCGCTGTATATTGTGGACGGGATTGTCAGTACGAGCGGGCTGGAAGGCCTCAACCCGTCCGACATTCAGTCCATTGAGGTACTGAAGGACGCTTCGGCCACGGCCATTTACGGTTCGCGGGGCGCCAACGGCGTCGTACTGGTGACTACCCGGAAAGGTCAGGAAGGGAAGGCGCAGATCACGGTTGATGCGGCCGTCGGTGTGTCTAATATCATCAAGAAGTACGACTTGTTGAGCGCCTACGAGTATGCGCTGGCGCTGAACGATATCTGGGGTTCGACGACCGTGTCCGCTGCCGATGTGGAAGCCTACCGGAACGGGACGAAGGGTATCGACTGGCAGGACATAATGACGCAGACCGGCATCAGCCAGGACTACAAGCTGAGCATTTCGGGCGGCAATGCGAAGAACCGGTATCTGGTTTCCGGTAACATGCTGGACATATCGGCCATTACGATTACGACCAAGTTTCAGCGTGCCCAGCTAAGGGTGAACCTGGATACGGAGGTCGCGCCCTGGCTGACACTTTCCACCAAGCTCAATGCTTCCAGAATGCACGGTCACAACACCGGAGTAGATCTGATGAACGTTATCAACTATTCGCCTGCCATGGAAATGAAGAACGAGGAAACGGGCGTGTACAATCGCGATCCCTACAATGCGGTCGACAATAATCCATACGGCGGGAGGATAGTCAATTACAACGACAATTACCGGTATTACCTGAACGGGAATCTCAATCTGCTGTTCCGGATTGTGGACGGGCTTACACTCTCCGTGCAGGGCGGAGCCAACTACTACCACAATCCGAACTATTCGTTTACTTCAGCGCTGGCGGCTCCGGGACAGATCAATGGCATGTCCAACGGTAGCGGCATGAACATCTACTGGCAGAACACCAACAACCTGACGTATCAGAAAACCTTCGGCGACCACAGTCTTACCGCTACGGCGGTATGGGAGGCCAGCAACTCCAACTGGACCAACCTGTCAATCAGCGGTTCGAATCTGAGCAATGAAGTCGTGGGTTACTGGAATATCAGTAATGCGGCCACCCGTAGCGAAGGCAATGACTATTCGGCCGAATCCATTGTTTCGGGCATCGGGCGACTGATGTACAGCTACAAGGGACGCTATATGCTGACCGGCACGTTCCGGGCCGACGGCTCGTCCAAGTTCCAGGGCGACAACAAGTGGGGCTATTTCCCCTCCGGCGCGCTGGCGTGGGACGTGGCTAAGGAAGACTTCATGAGCGATCTGAATCTGTTCCAACAGTTGAAGGCCAGGGCCAGTTTCGGCATCACCGGTAACCAGGACATCGGACGTTACAGTACGCTGGGCATGCTCTCCACCACGTCCTACGGCTGGGGAACTTCCAGTCCCTATACCGGCTATTGGGGCAATTCGTTCGCCACGCCCAATGTGCGCTGGGAAAAAACGTACCAGTATGACCTCGGTGTCGACCTTAGCATGCTTGACAGCCGCCTGAACTTCACTTTCGACTGGTTCCTGAAGGATTCCAAAGACCTGCTTTTCCAGAAAACCGTGCCCAGTTACAACGGCGGCGGCAGTTTCTGGGTAAATCAGGGAGAGGTGAAAAACTCGGGCGTTGAGTTTTCCGTGAATACTACTCCCGTAAACAGGAATGACCTGAGATGGGAAACAACCTTGAACGCTTCCTACGTAAAGAATGAAATCGTAGACCTGGCAGGCTCCGACTTTATCCTCCAAACCGTTTACAGCAACTATGGCGGCGCCATGGAAATCATGAAACCGGGCTATCCGCTCGGCTCCTTCTATCTCTACCAGTGGAAAGGATTCGACGACGCGGGCGCCAACCTGTACCAGCAGGCGAACGGTAGCCTGACGACCAGCCCGATGGCCGACGACCAGGTCGTCATGGGACAGTCCGACCCGAAATGGACGTTCGGATGGAACAATATGGTCAGCTGGAAAAACTGGTCGGCCAGCGTTTTCATCAACGCCGCTACCGGTCACAACCGCCTGAACATGACTCGTTACGCGCTTGCGTCCATGACCGGAATGTACCGGTTTATCACCCTGCGCGACGCCTACTACAAGGGATGGGACAAGGTGGAAAACAAGGCTGACGCGATCTTCCCGAGCAACACCAATTCGGATACCAAGTATTACGGTAACTCGGATTTCTGGCTTGAGAACGCTTCGTTCCTGAAGCTGAAAAACATCAGCATTGCCTACCGTATTCCGAAACAGATCGTGAAAGTGGCCGATATTCAACTGTCGGTGAGCGCCCAAAACCTGTTTATCCTGACAAAATACAAAGGGATGGATCCGGAAGTGTACAGTTCGGGAGCGGGAGTGGACTATGGAGCCTATCCGGTGCCCCGTACGGTCACGTTCGGCGCCAAACTGGATTTTTAATCAGCAAACAATTAATTTAAAATGTCAACAATTATGAGAACATTTAATATAACAATCAGGATACTTTTGGGCGCATGGCTGCTGCTGGGAACGGTCGCGTGCGAGCAGTTCCTGACGGAAGACCCCAAGGGACGGCTGGCCACCCAGACGTTTTTTTCCAGTAAGAATGATTTGAGCCTGGCGCTGAACGCGCTTTACGAGGTGGTTGCTGTAGCGCAACACGCCAATCACTATACCGGCACCAATTTACTGGCCGGCGATGACATCACCACCCATCCGGCCAGCAACAAGCAGCCGCTCCGGGAACACGACCAGTACGACGTGTCGGACAACAACGCCTGGATGCCCTATCTCTGGACACAGCGATGGACAATGGTGAAGGCCGCCAATTTCGTCATCAACAATGCTGAAAAAACGCCCGACGTTTCGCAGGCCGAAATCCGGACAGCCCTTGCCCAGGCGCATTACTGGCGGGCCTATGCCTATTTCTATCTGGTGCAGACATGGGGGCCGGTGCCCGTCATGCTGGAGGAGGAAATCAACTACGAAGCGCCGCTGGTGCCGGTGGAGGAGATTTACAACCTCGTGGTGGAAGACCTGAAGAAGGCGGAAGAAGCGCCGGTGCTGTATACGTCCGCTCCCTACGTCCGGAACGGGATGAACATCGCCGTCAGCCAGGGCGCGGTCAAGGCTACGCTGGCCTACGTTTACCTGTCCATGGCCGGCTGGCCGCTCAACAGGGGAACCGAGTATTACCAGCTGGCGGCCGCCAAGGCAAAGGAAGTAATCGACGGTGTGCAGAACGGAACCTATTACTATACGCTACTGGATGAATACTGGAAAGTATACTCCTGGACGTATAACGACCAGAATCCGGAAGTCCTCCTCGGCATCTACTACAACCGCGACCGGACAGCGAACGGGTCCCCCGCAACCGACTTCCTGCAGGACATGCAGCACGGCGGCGGATGGGACGACACGCACAGCGAAATCAAGTTCTGGAAAGACTTCCCGGACGGGCCGCGCAAGGAAGCGTCCTTTTTTCCCAAGCTCCTGCTGAATGACGGCGTGCTACACGACTGGTGGTGGGACACCGATCCTCCTTCGCGGGCGGTCGTTGCACCCTGTTTCATCAAGTCGATTGAAAGCTCGGTTCGGGGTACGGAATTTGACTACACCGATCCGAATGCCATCAGTTACAGCGGCGAAAAAATGCATCAGGTGGTGCGTCTTTCGGAAGTATACTGCTGGTATGCCGAGGCCGTGGGCCGTTCGGGACAGGTCAACGCCCAGGCTGTCGAGGTGCTCAACAAAGTACGTAACCGCGCCGACGGAAAGGAGTCGAATCTCTATTCCACGAGTATGACGCCCGAACAACTGGCCGAAGCCGCCTACAATGAACACGGCTGGGAAATCGGGGGATACTACTGGGGATGCATCGCGCCGAGGGCGCGGGACATGTTCCGCATGTACCGCATCAAGGACCATTTTGAATACCGGAAGCAGAATCCGATGATCGAAGTGGCGCCCGGCATATTCAGGAACGAAGCCGTCCCGGTGACGGGCAGCTGGGACGACAGTAAAATGTATGTTCCCTATCCCTACGGCGACGTGATTCTGAATCCCAACCTGAAACGCTGACGGAAGAATGGCAGGCAACTTGTCGTATGATTTGATTCCGGTTGACGGAAATCGAAAAAAACGACAAGTTGCATTTGCTTGGTACGCGATTTATTGCTATATTTGCGACGTAAAATTAATCAGCCGTAATCATCATTAAAAACAAATCTTTAATAATATAATGTAATACAACTAATTTAAAACAGACAATCATCATGAAGAATATTAAATTCCGTCTTCGGACGATGTTACTTTCACTGGCCGCAGCTGCCCTGTCCGTCGCGGCGGCGTCGGGTCAGACGTTGTCCGGTTTCCGTCCGGAACCGGTCGATAAAGATATACCGTTGATTAAAAGAAATATCCGGTTCAACGGATACACCAATTACTGGCACGATACCTACTCCGAATGGTATAGGTACGGCAATCTGTTCAAGGCCGCCGTGCCCGACTTGCGCTCGACCATCCTGCAAAGCAGGATTGACATGGCCGAAGACCTCGGACTGCCCGGATTGCTGATGCAGGAAGGCTTCCTGTCCGGTCTGTTCGCAAGCTCCTTTCAGACGCTCGAAAACCCCGGCGAAGAAGAACTGGAAACGGCGCTGAAAGCAGGTCACGTGCTGGTCGTCACCAGTCCCGGGAGCGCTCTCGGTCGCCGGCTGGAGGAACAGGCCGCCGGGATGTTTGACCGGACGGCGCAGTTAGGTAGCCATCAGTGGAACGCCCCCGGAATCCAGCCACTCAAGGCTTTCGGCTTAGTCGATGGCGCCACGCGCCTGTTCGTCCTTTCTTCGGCCTCGCCGCAGCAACTCGAACGCTTCCGCACACTCCTGGCTTCTACGCGCGACGTGCTGGACAGGTATCGCCTTCACAAAGGTTTTTTCGGCGCCTCGTCGCTCCTGAAGAGCGTCACCTGCGCGGCAGGACATCCCCTCGAAGTGATGGGCATCGGCATGAATGAAGGCTGCTCGTGGTTCGTCTTTGACGGATACATGGACTTTCTGGCAAAAC
The DNA here is from genome assembly GCA_031271245.1 of Tannerella sp. GTDB lineage: Bacteria > Bacteroidota > Bacteroidia > Bacteroidales > Tannerellaceae > Tannerella. The sequence continues at coordinate 6,520 of JAISWC010000084.1, forward strand.
GGGAACTGGAAAACTGGGTGAAGGAAGTCGATCTGCCCGTGGTGGCGGAAGTCAGTTTCCCGCCCGTTTACGGATGCACCGACTACGACGGCCTGCAGGTGCAGGACATGGCCACGAAACAGTCCTGGATTGACTTTGCCCGTAAGAAGGGAGGTTATGTCTTCCGTCCGGTCTACGACCCGAAAAGCGACAGCTACGAGTACGACGGCGTCATCGCGGTGGAAGGCAACAAAGACCAAATCGACGGCGAAAACAAACCCTTTATCAGTAATACCGGTTTCCTGAGCGGTCACCTGCTCTCCTCCATGATTGTATTCATTGAAAAGGAAAAGCCGCTTTCGAGCCGGACCCTCTGGGAGGCCATCCTGAGCCGCAGGGAAGTGGCTGTGTTGCCCGGAGCGCGGGTACTGGGCGAGGCCACCTGGCGCAACGCCCTGCAACTGCTCTACCTGGACGGGACGTATCTGGAAGAATACTTCAACGACCGCCTCGACCTGAAGGCCGAAACGGACGGCTATGACCTGGTGGTCACGCTACGCAACTGGGCGCCCGCTCCGGCCGGCGGCGAACTGAAACTGACGCTTCCCGCCTCTGTTCAGGCCGGTGAGCTGCCAGGCGCCGTCACCCTGCAGGGACATGAAGAGAAACAGTTCCGTATCCCCCTGCGACCCGGCAAAGAGGCGACGGGCAGAACCAATCCTATTGCCGTCTCCTTCGTCTCCGGGGGAAAGGAGAAACGCACGCTGGCGATGCTCGACCTGCCGCCGGCTATCTCCGCCCACCGGTTGCTCTATGCCCATGCGCCGGAAGTCGACTTCCCGGTCTCCGTCCACAACTTCTCCCCGAAAGGCAATTTCCCGGTGGAAGTCCTTGTCTACCGGACGGGCGACCTGAAGAAGCCCGTTTTCCGGCAAACCCAAACGTGTCAGACAGCTACGGCAACCTTCCGGGAAATGACCTTCCAACTGAAGCTGAACCCGGGTAACTACCTTGTCCGGACGCAGGCGCTGGACGCCGTTGCCGAGACTCAACTGGGCGTCGGCAAGCCCGGAGGACGGCCGTATGCCTACGAGATCGACCTGAACAGCGACGGCATCAATGAATACCGCCTGGAAAACGATTCGGTGCAGGTGACCCTGCTCCGCACGGGCGCACGGGTGATTGAATACATCGTCAAGAGCCGCAGCGAAAACGTCTTCTTCAAGATATGGCCCGAAAAGACGCCCAATCACCGGGCGCCCTTCCGCATGAGGGGATTCTATCCCTACGGCGGGTTTGAAGACTTCCTGGGCCAGGCCAGCATGGAAACGCACCAGGTCTACGACGCGAAAGTGATCCGCAGCGAAGGCGATCTTGTCCGGGTGGAAATGGAAACCGATTACTACGGTAACCGGCTCCGTAAAATCTTCACGCTTTACGGTAATACGCCCCTGCTGGAAATCCGGTGGGAGCTGACGTTCCGGAATCCCGAAGCCAACGTGATAGGTCCCCAGCCTATTCTGGAACTGGGGGAAAGCCATGGCACTGAAGACGTGTTCACCGTACCGGCCACGGGCGGCCTGAAGGAATATCGCATGAAGCCCGAAACCATGTACGGACAGGCCATTGAAGTGGCCGAAGGCTGGAACGCCGGCCACGACACGCAGGAAGACATAGCCTTTATCGGCGCCTTTCCTGTTGCGCAGCCCCTCTTCCTGCACATGTGGATGAACCTCCCCGCCAACGGGGAAGCGCCCCACACCTACGTCGAGTTTCAGCCCTGGACTCCCATCATCCAGAAAACCGTCATGTACTTCTCCTACTACATCTGGGGAAACAGCGGCGACTGGAAGAATAGCCTGGAGGAACTGCGGAAAAGAAACCTGATTACGGTCAGGGGAGGTAGTCAGTAGTTAGTGAATCTTACAATGATCATTCTGGCAGGAAATTAATATTTCAAAGATTGGAAAAAGTGCGAAATATTACGGGAGAATTTATGTATATTTGCCAACTAATTTAATCGTTTAAAAAGATGAGATACTTTAATATAGCAGGTCCCTGTAACAGCACGGCTCATTACATGATCGAAGCGTCCACCCGCTTACAGGGTGTGGAAGAGTTGATAGACAGCGAACAGTATTTTGTGATTCATGCAGCGCGTCAGAGCGGGAAAACAACTTATCTGCAGGATTTGTCCAAACGGCTTAATGCCGGCGGAAAATATTACACGCTGTACTGTTCGCTGGAAAAAGCCCAAAACGTTGATGAGCCGGAACGCGGCATACCGGTGATCGTACGAATTATTAAAAACAAACTCAACGGTACGGATATTCCGCACCGTTCGGATTTTGCCAAAGATGCGGATTATGAAGATTTTACCAGTGTCCTGGAAACATCGCTCACACAGTTCTGTATGTTGCTGGACAAGCCGCTGGTGATTTTATTTGATGAAGCGGACTGCCTCAGCGAAGGAACCTTAATCTCATTTTTGCGCCAGTTGCGAAACGGCTATAACGACCGCAGTATTACGCCTTTTGTCCATTCCATTGCCCTGGTCGGGATGCGCAATATACGCGACTATAAGGCAAAGATTCGTCCCGACAGTCAGTCGCTGGGCAGCGCAAGCCCCTTCAATATCATTACGGAAACATATACGTTGCAGAATTTCACAAAAGAAGAGATTGTACAACTATACAGTCAACATACCGGCGAAACCGGACAACTATTTGAAGACGACGCTATAGAACTGGTACATGAACAGACGCAGGGGCAACCGTGGCTGGTGAATGCCGTTGCACGTGAAATAATTGTAGAAATATTACATTCGGACTACACAAAGCCGGTGACGGCGGACTTAGTGAACCAAGCCATACAAAACATCATCCTCAACCGTCCTACACATATCGACAGCCTGCTGGAGCGGCTGAAGGAAGACAGGGTGCGCAAAATTATAGAACCGATGATTTTGGGTGAAGGGTTTATCAGTAAGGCCTCGGACGATTTTCAATATACCCGGGACCTTGGATTAATCCGCGTGGTTAATTCGTTAATAGAACCGGCCAATCCTATTTACGCCGAAGTGATTATTCGCAAACTGTCTTCCGAAATGCAGGAAGAACTGCAAAACCCGAAATATCCCTATCAGATGCCCCGCTACCTGAAAGACGGACGCATCGACATGGACTTCCTGATGCGCGACTTCCAGCAGTTCTGGCACGCCAAC
>JAISWC010000143.1 GCA_031271245.1 Tannerella sp.
ATGAAGTGAACGAAGCGCAGTCGCCCGTCGAAATGTTTTTCATCCTGAGCGCCATCGCCGGTGAACGTATCCCGGCACAAACCGTCGCACCCAAGTTTACGGGACGCTTCAACAAGGGCGTGGATTACGTCGGCGACGTGGCGCAGTTCGGCAAGGAGTTTGAAGAAGACCTGCTGGTGATTGATTACGCCGTGAAAGAATTTGGATTGCCCGCCGGCCTGAAACTGAGCATCCACTCCGGCAGCGACAAGTTTTCCATTTATCCGGTGGTGGGCAAACTGATCCGAAAATACGACAAAGGCATTCACATCAAGACCGCCGGGACGACGTGGCTCGAAGAAATCACAGGATTGGCCCTGTCCGGCGACGACGAAGCCATTGACCTTGCCAAGGCCATCTACTGCGGCGCCCTTGCCCGGTTCGATGAACTGTGCGGCCCGTATGCCACAGTGATTGATATTGACAAAAGCCGGCTGCCGTCGCCCAAGGAAGTGGAACGCTGGAGCGGCGCGAAACTGGCTGGCACACTTCGCCATATCCCCGGTCACCCCGATTACAACCCGCATTTCAGACAGCTGATTCACGTCGGCTACAAAGTAGCTGCCGAATACGGCGTGGAATATACCCGCACACTGGAAAAACATCGGGACACTGTCGGACGGCAGGTCATCGAAAATATCCGGGACCGGCATATCAAACGCCTTTTCGGAATTCAGTGAAGTCATTTTTTTCATGTACCTTTGCGGCAAAATCATAAAATAAAACTACAAATCATGAGTAAAAAAGCGATTTTGATTATCTGTGACGGATGGGGAATCGGCGATAAACAAAAAGATGACGTTATTTACTGTACGCCAACGCCATATTGGGACTCGTTGCTGGCAAACTTTCCAAATTCACGCCTGCAGGCTTCGGGCGAAAACGTAGGGTTGCCGGACGGACAGATGGGCAATTCCGAAGTAGGCCATTTAAATATCGGAGCCGGGCGGGTGGTTTACCAGGATCTGGTGAAAATCAACCTGGCGTGCCGCAACAATTCCATCCTCGAGAATCCGGGGATTCGGCGCGCATACGAATATGCAAAAACGAACAACAGGCAAATCCATTTCCTCGGACTTGTTTCCGATGGAGGCGTACACAGTTCGCTGGACCATCTGATGAAACTGACGGAAATCTCGAATCACTACGGCATAGAGAAGTCCTTTGTTCACTGCTTTATGGACGGTCGCGACACCGACCCCAGGAGTGGAAAGGGCTTTATCGAAGCGCTCGAAAACCACCTGAAAACGACTGGTGGAAAGATAGCCTCCATCAGTGGCCGCGACTACGCGATGGATCGCGACAAACGCTGGGAGCGCGTGAAGGAAGCCTACGACCTGCTGGTTAAAGGCATTGGCAAACCGTCGGAGTGCATGGTTGCGGCGATGGAGGAATCGTATGCCGATGGCGTCACGGACGAATTTGTCAAGCCGACCGTACACGTGGAAAATGGCAAACCCGTAGCTGTGATTGAAGAGGGCGATGTGGTGCTCTTCTTCAACTTCCGCAACGACCGCGCCAAGGAACTGACCGTCGTGCTGACGCAGCAGGACATGCCGGAAGCCGGGATGCAGACCGTTCAGAACCTGCAATACTTCACCATGACGCCCTACGACGCCACGTTCAGCGGGCTGCACATCCTGTTCGACAAGGAGAACGTGGACAATACGCTGGGCGCATACCTCTCGGCGCAGGGGAAAAGGCAGCTGCATATCGCCGAAACGGAGAAATACGCCCATGTGACGTTTTTCTTCAACGGCGGACGCGAAGCGCCTTTCGACGGCGAAGACCGTATCCTGGTGCCCTCGCCCAAGGTGGCGACGTATGACCTGAAACCCGAAATGAGCGCTTACGAGGTGAAAGACAAACTGGTGGAAGCCATCCGGACGCGGCAGTACGATTTCATCGTCTGCAACTATGCCAACGGCGACATGGTCGGCCACACCGGCGTGTATGCCGCCATTGAGAAAGCTGTGATTGCCGTGGACGCCTGCCTGAACGAAACGGTAGAGGCCGCCCGCGCAAACGGCTACGAGGTTATCATCATCGCCGACCACGGCAATGCCGACCATGCCCTGAACGAAGACGGATCGCCCAACACGGCGCATTCGCTCAATCCGGTGCCGTTCGTCTACGTGACAGACCATAAGGAGGCCAACGTGTCCGACGGCATCCTGGCCGATGTGGCCCCTTCGCTGCTGACCATCCTGGGGCTGCCCCAGCCAAAGGAGATGACGGGACACAGCCTGATTCAGGCGTGAAGCGGCAGTTACCTAACCTTTCTCCTTCGCGCCTTGTTTCAAATCGGTAATACATTAGTCAGTCTGGAACTGATCGAACGCTCTTTCTGCTGCGTCCCTGCACGGTGTAGGGGCATGTGCTGCATCGAAGGCGAGGTCGGAGCGCCGCTGGAGAAAACGGAGTTTGACCGTTTACGCCACCTGCTGCCGGTGCTCTGGGACGATCTCTCGCCCGGGGCGCAGGCGGTTATTCGCCGGCAGGGAATCGGTTATGTGGACCGGAACGGCGAAATTGTCACGTCGATAGTCGACGGCAAAGACTGCGTGTTCACTTGCTACGACGCCGATGGTATCTGTCGCTGTGCCATCGAAAAAGCCTGCCGCGAACAGCGCACGGATTTCCTCAAACCGCTGTCATGTCACCTGTATCCGGTGCGCGTCACGCGCTACGGAGTCTTTCATGCGCTCAATTATCATCGCTGGGAAATATGCCGCAGCGCCGAACGGTGCGGCGCACAGAAACGTCTTCCGGTCTACCGCTTCCTGCGCGAACCGCTCATTCGCAGGTTCGGACAGGAGTGGTACGACGAACTGGACCTCTGCGCCCGCGAATACTTTCGGCAAAAAGGGATGAAGGATGATGTATGAACGGGCAGTGATTGGAAATACGGAGCATACGAAGATTTTCCTCCGTGGTTCTCTGTGTCATTTTTTCTTACACACCTGAGTTCGGGATAAGAAAAACGAAAAAAAATGGGGTAAGTATCAACCGTTATTCTTTTTCATTTTTTTGGTTTTAAAAATTATTATTTGAAAGTCAAATTCCCCGCTCGGCGAAGGCTCTGCCTTCGTCGTGCTAAAAGCATGTCTCCTGACATGCCGCAATGCAAAACTTTATCGGCAAAAATGCTCGCATTTACCTCTACTTTGCTTCGCTGCAAGCGTGAACGCTTGCTTTTAGCACGACG
>JAISWC010000258.1 GCA_031271245.1 Tannerella sp.
CAACATCAAAATCTCAACAGATGACTCAAAATCCGTATAAAAATCGCTCGGAAAATCTCCGGAGACACTACTGAAATTTTACCGTAACTACCAAATTATTTGGTTGCGGATTTTAGGATTATCCTCTTCGTCTGTATTCTCTTCCGACGAACTGCCTACCGATTTCATAATCCCGAACAAGCCTGTACAGATGGTGGCCAGTACAATGGCAACCTTCAGGTAATCGTTTGAAATCAGCGTGCTGCATGCCAGTACACATCCTGCAATAATCAGCAGAATGTACAAAAACTTCAAGAGTTTGTTTTTTTGTTTTGTTTCCATCTTAATCTGATTTTAAATGTAATTAAATCGGAACGTACGACTTCACGCTCATACATTCCCTTACGTATGTACATGATGCATCCTGCGGAAAATTCACGGCGGAATCTTTCGCAGGACGGTATCAGGCCTGTTTAAAATCAAATAAGAAGTTTCCGCAAGGTGAAAACATAGTATCCCCTGCGGCAAAGGAGCGTAAAATAATTAAGAATTTGACAGTAAGAAATCGTTTCACTCACTTTCCGGAGCCGGTTTTCACTCCTGAGGCGGAATTGCTGCAATACTTTTTCCAGGCTCCGTAGCGTGCGTTTGTTGGCGATGTGGTGAATCCCCTGGCCGGATGTTTGCCTCGGAAGCACACACGTATGTCCTTTCAGTTCGTTGCTCAGCAAGGTGAGCTTGTGTTCTGCGTCTGTCGGGGCTTTCCGGGCGGTTAGGGATGCGGTGGCAGCCACGGATTGAACAGGGGTCCGGCTGTTTTCCCGCCTTATCTGCAAGTCGAGAAACAGAACCCCTAACAACAGCACGCCGGCAAATAACCACCTTTTCATATCCCTGCCTGTTTTTTTCAGTCCCGAACGTCAGTATGAAAACGCCTGAATCTCCACCGGCCCGAGCAGCCCGGACGACTGCAACGGCGAATCGGCCTTCCACGGATTGACATTGACCTGCGTTTCCCGTTCCTTTTCCGGTAATTGCCGGTCGCCTATCAGGCGATTCATCCAGTTGTTGACCACTTCAACCTCCAGCGAATTTTCGCCTTCTTTCAGGACGCCGGTTACATTCACCCGGTACGGCGTTGTCCATACGCCCCCTACCGGCTGTCCGTTCAGCCTGACTTTCGCCATGACCATCACTTTTCCCAAATCAATGTAATACGTCTTTTCGGGCAATGTTTCCAGGGTAAACGTTGTGCGGTAGGTAGCCGTGCCGGAAAAATACCGAATACGCGCGTCCGTTGACGTCGACCAGTCTTCCAGTGTTGAAAAAGTAACCGGTTCTTCCGGGCCGCGGCGTTTCCCCTGTTCAAATGTTACCTGCCACGGCGTCGCGAGGGTCAGCAGCACCTCCTTTTCCGGGAAATTTTCTTCGGCGGCAGGAGCGCCCTTGGCGCGGAAAATCACAAATCCGCTTTCAAAGGGCTGCAATTTGAGCGGCAGCGCCGTCGTGGTCCCGGTTGACTGAAAGGCGGGCAACCGGCGTATCTCGCCCGTCGCCGGGTTCCACCATTCCGGCGCCTTCCCGACTACACGAAATTCCGGACGGAAGGTCACTGTCCGGTCACTCTGGTTGGAAACAAAATAGATGTCGCCCTTCGGCAGCGTCCGGTGAATAAACAGGATCGGGCTATCCAGGTTGTTTGCCGGGCTGAAATCGGGCACAACCTGCAGGACGGCAAAAACGTCGCTGACGGACTGGCCGTCGGCAAAGACTTTGCCTTTCCCGACTATACGGATTTTTTCATCCCCTGCGCCCCACAGTTCTTCGGCCAGCGACGCCACTTCCGCGTCGGCCTGCGGATAGCGCGCCAGACTGGGCGACAGCTTCGGCGCCGGTCCCAGAACGGCCAATCCGTCGTGAACCAGTTCGCTGATCTTGCGCAGCACTTCCGGGCGCATCGTCGACAGGGGCGGCAAAACAAGCAGTGAATATTGCATGCCGTCGGGCAGCGTCAGTTTGCCGTTTTTCACCGAGGCGCGCGTCAGCAGCACTTCCGCATTCATATAGTCAAACGAATAGCCTGCCGGCAGTTCCGGCGTGCAGACGCCGGTCATCTTGGGCGCATCTTCACCGATGAAATAGGCCGCGTCGGCCGCATAGAGGCCCTGCTGGAGCATGAAGTTGCATCGCCGCAGGTAATCGGTGAAAAGGTCTATCTGGCCAAACCATGTGTTTTTGCGGTTAAATTCGTTGCCGAACCCTGCGGCCAGACCCGGTTCGCGGTCTTCGAACGGCTGCTGGATATAGACGTGCAGCAGCGTACTGTTGATGCCTTCGGTGAAGAAACGGTCGACCCGCTGTTTCATGATGGCGGGATAACGGCTGAAGACAGGGCCGCCGCTCGTACACGATTCCGCCCATACTTTCCGTTTGCCGTAGATGTGTCCGCACGACGAGGCGGCGCGGTTTTCGATGTCGCCCAGCGAACCTTCGCTCCAAAACTCGCCGCCAATCTCGTCGGACTGCCCGCCGTACTGCAGAAATTCGCCGGGGAATCCCCAGTGGCCATAGTTTTCAAGCCAGGTTGTCAAACCGTGCCGGTTGCTGATTTCACGCAGTCCGCCGACGTATTCGTACGACACGCGGTCGGCCACCAGCCGGCGCAAGTCCCACAGGAAACGGTCGGAAAGATCGGGACTTCCCACCACGATACCATTCAGCGCGGGTAAAAAGGGAACGGGATCATATCCGTAAGCGGCCTTAAAATGTTCTATCATTCCGTCCGTCCAGTTCTGTCCGCCGGTTTCGTAGCTGTCCTCCACGACGACTTTGAAACTTGTCCGGTCTTCGGCCGGAATCCGGCGCAGTATCTCGCCGATAAATGCGTCGAAATGAGAGGCTACGTGCTGTCGGCTCAGTTTGTCGATTTCCAGTCCGGTGCCTTCGGGCGAGGCCGGGCTGTTCGTCACGCCGGTGGAACGCATCGCTGTCCGCGTGATGGTCCAGTCGCCCGCCGGAGCATCCCATTCCAGTACGCCGTCCTTTACCTTTTCCGTCAGGTCAATGACCTGTTCGGGTGCAATACATAATGCCGCGGGTGCTTCGGGCTGCGTCTCCCACAAATAGTCATGCCACATGGGTAACGGCGTCTGGAACATTTTCGCCAGCGTTTTTTCCGCATAGCGTTCTATCTTCGGCTGCGACGAAAGCGTTACTTTCGCATCACCGCCGCCGGCTTCGCGCATGACCAGCCGGAACGAAGCCGCCTGCGTCCCGGGCAGCGAGACGACAATCGGCGCATAGGGGATAAATCCCACATTCAGCGATGCATTGCTGCGGTCGATATGGATTTTTTTCAGGGAGCGATACGTGTCGCCTTCCTTGACAAAAAGTTCCGCATCCGTCTTTAGGGGCGTTTGCGCCGTATAGGTGAAACTGCGGATGGCGGCCGGCTGCGGCAGCGTCAGGTCGACGATCAGTGTCTGTCCATCCTTTTTCCGTATATCCCAGGTCTTTTGCACGAAATCGCCCGGAGCGGGGTAAGCGATCACCCGGACGTCCTGCGCGTCTTTTCCCGGGTCGGGCAGTTCGATCCGTATTGTCCCGGCGCCGGTCTTCTTCACCGTCACCTCGGCCGACGCCAGGTAACGCATGCTTTCCTGCGGTTTTACCCACGGCCCGCCGGACTGGCTCCACCCGGGACTGTTGAAAATGCCGATTTCAATATCCAGTTCGGAAGCTTTTTTCAGGGCTGTATGCATCACTTCCCACCATTCCGGCGTCAATATCCTGATATCGCCATAAGGGATGTTGTCCAAGCCGATATTGCCGATGAACGCACGGGTAATCCCCGCCGTTTTCATAGCTTCCAAATCACGTACAACGGCTTCTTTGGAGATATTGTCGGAAATCCAGTACCAGTAGCATCCTATCCGCGTACTGTCGGGTATCGTACGGAACCCTTCTTCTATCGCCCGGAAAACGGCGCTTTCCTCTGTACGGCTTTCCGTACATGACAGCGTTAAAATACACCCAATCAATCCCATCAAAGAGATTAACACCTGTTTATTCATAAGTCAACCTGTTTATTAAAAAATCATGTCAAAAGTCGGGTTAAAACGGTTATCCACTACTTATGAAAATGATATAATTCTTTTCATTTCTGACAGCATCTTCAGTCGAATGTCGAAAGATTTTTCGCGGGCATGGGAATCGGCAAAATCGGAAAAAAAATATCCCGGAATCCAAAAAAGCCATATCTTTGCAGGAAAATGAACTGAACAGTTATAAATTGTAGCAAAATGAAGGGATGCGGAAAAGATGCGCGTCCTTTTATTTTAATTTACTGCAAACAAATCGGAAATGAGTATGAAGAAATACCTGTTGAACTTGAGAGTGAAGGAGAACCGGCGTCTTCACCCCGAATACAGCCTGCTCAAACTGACGGCCGACACGGCATTGCCGGAAACGGTACCGGGACAGTTTGCGGAAGTGCGGGTGGACGGTTCGCCGGGCACGTTCCTGCGCCGACCGATATCGATTCATTATGTGGACAGGGCGTTGAACGAACTGTGGCTGCTGATACGGCGGGCGGGCGACGGCACGCGACGGATGACGGAAACCGGAGTGGGCGAAACCCTGAATGTGCTCCTACCGCTGGGAAACGGTTTTTCCATTCCGCCGCTTTCCGTCCGTTCCAGCCTGTTGCTTGTGGGCGGAGGTGTTGGAGTTGCGCCGCTGCTTTATCTGGGTGATACGCTGAAACAGATTGGATTTGCCCCGGTGTTTCTGCTGGGCGCCCGCACGCGGGAAGATTTGCTGCAACAGGATGCGTTCCGGCAAAGAGGCGCCGTCCATGTCACCACGGAAGACGGATCGCTGGGGGAAAAGGGCGTGGTGACGAACCATTCCGTTTTGCGGAACGGGCAGTTTGACTATCTGTATGTTTGCGGCCCGAAACCGATGATGGTGGCGGTAGCACGGTATGCACGGCAGGCCGGCACGCCGTGTGAAGTATCGCTCGAGAACACGATGGCCTGCGGCATCGGCGCCTGCCTGTGCTGCGTAGAACGGACGAAAGCCGGTCATGCCTGTGTCTGCACCGAAGGCCCCGTCTTTCCGGTCGATCAACTGGAATGGAAGTTGTGATTTTTGCGAAAGGATATATTGTATGAAATATGCATGGTTAATCGTTTTTTTATTGACGAGTATGGTTTTTTCCCAACAGTCTCAACGAATGCATGATATAAGTCAAATTGTAACTGAAAGCGATTTCGAAAAGATAGCGCAATTCGTTTTAGATAATGGGAATAGAATAATATATTGTCAAATGTATAATGACAGCCCCCATTATTCTCTTGAAGATTTTCATATTTATTTGGATCCAATTTCACAGAGTATTGAGTCATTATTATCAGGAAAGAATTCATTATATTCTGTTAATTACTATAATACTATTGTAATTCAAGATTGGAACTCGCCGCATGTATATTATAGGATATTATTAAAAGACGAAAAAGTGTATATACATAATCCTTATGGCTTTGAGCAAAAATATTATGAAAATGAGTTATTGTAAAAATATATACCCAAATTAAAATCGCTCATCAGAGATAAATGTATATGGCAGAATTAAAGATACAGGT
>JAISWC010000259.1 GCA_031271245.1 Tannerella sp.
TCTTCCGATCTACCCTGACATAATGGATTATTACGAAAGCCGTATCGTGTTTTGTTACGGCTATAAGAAGCAGATCGATTTGATGGATATTGATTTTAACCTCATCAAAAGGGTGAAATTCAAGTATAACTACCCCGCTGACCTCAATTTGGGGAATCTGGGGGATGTCAAGGTGAGTTATGTCTACGGTTATTTGGGCAAACGCTATTTGTACGCACTGTTTTTCGGAACATCATGGAACGAGAACAATCGCCAATTCCCCATGGAGAATTAGCCCTGTACAAAAGCATTTTTACTCTTAAAATGAGCGATTTAAAGAAAAGACGCCGATTATTGAAAAAATTTGCCGGTATTCGAACCATTCTTATTACCTTTACGACGGTTTTTAGCGATAGAATATTGGTATATGAAAAAAAGACACTTTCTCGGTTTACTTTTTACTGTCGTTTCCCTGTCGCTCTGCGCACAGGACCTGAGCGAACGGGTCGGCATTTGCACGTCGATAGAGAATGCCTCCATACTGAAGGAGGCCGGATGCAGTTATGCGGAAATCGGTATTTCCGGTTTTTTTGTTCCCGACCGGCCTGATTCGGCCTTTGTCCCGAACCGGGAAAAGGCGGCTACGTGTGTCCTCCCCGTTTCTGCGGGAAACATTTTCTTTCCGGGCAATCTCCGGCTGACAGGGCCGGATGTTGACCTTGAGAAAACGCTTGCTTACGTGGATGTCGCGATGCGGCGCGCTCAACAGACGGGTACGAAAATCTTTGTGCTGGGCAGCGGAGGATCACGCCGCATTCCGGACGGATTCGACCGTGAGACGGCGGTTGAACAGTTCACGGAGTTGTGCCGCCGAATCGCCCTGCTGGGCGAGAAATACGGGGTAACAGTTGTACTTGAGCCACTGCGGAAAGAAGAAACGAACTTAATCCATACGGTGCGCGAAGGGATGGAAATTGTACGCGCCGTGAACCATCCTAATTTGCAGGTACTGGCGGATTTCTACCACATGGCCTGTGCGGGCGAAGACGCGCAGGCCCTTGTAGAAGCCGGCGCTTCGCTGCATCACTGCCACATCGCCGAGAAAACCGGACGTACGGCGCCCGGCGTACATGGCGACGATTTCACGCCCTATTTCAAAGCGCTGAAACAGATCAATTACCGGGGCAGCCTTTCCATCGAATGTAACTGGACACGGCTGGAAGAGCAGGCGGCGTCGGCGGTTGCAGAGGTAAAGCGTCAAATCAGGCGGGTTTATGACGAAGACTTCAAATAATTCATAATTCATAATTTACAATTCTCATGAGAACGATTTTTAAATCAATGGTGTGGTCATTCATGATCCTTTGCGTGTCGTGCAGCCCGTCGAATGACGGATGGACAAAGTTATTTAACGGAAAAGACCTGACCGGTTTCAGGCAACTGAACGGAAAAGCGCCTTTCCGGGTGGAAAACGGGGAGCTGGTCGGCGTTTCCACCAAACACGAACCGAGCAGTTTCCTGGCCACCGAACAGGACTACGGCGATTTCATTCTTGAATTTGACGTCCTGTGTGCTCCGGAACTCAATTCCGGCGTCCAGTTCCGCAGCCTCAGCCGCCCGGACTTCGACAGTGGCCGCGTATACGGTTACCAGTGCGAAATTGACCCTTCCGACCGCGCATGGAGCGGCGGCATCTACGATGAAGCACGCCGGGGCTGGCTGGTCACGCTCGTCGACAACAAAGCCGGTCGGGCGGCCTACCGCAAGACCGACTGGAATCACTACCGCGTGGAAGCCATCGGCGACTGCATGCGCATCTGGCTGAACGGTGTCAACACGGCCAATCTCCTCGACCACACGACGCCGAAGGGATTCATCGCCCTCCAGATACACAGTATCGGCAACAGCGACGCGACAGACGGGAAGGAAATCCGCTGGAAAAACCTCCGTATCATGACGGAAAATCTGGAGGCCAACCGGATGCCGGGAACGCTGGCGTCGGAAATCAACCGGATTCCGAACACGCTCTCGGAACAGGAAGTGGCCGACGGCTGGAAACTGCTGTTCGACGGAAAAACCCCGAACGGCTGGCGTGGCGCCTTCAGGGACGCATTCCCCGAACATGGCTGGAAAATCGGGGACGGACAGTTGACCGTACTCAAACCGGACGGCAACGAACGCGGCGGCGACATCGTGACGGAACGCCGCTACAGCGCGTTTGAACTAAGCCTCGAATTTAAACTCACGAAAGGCGCCAATAGCGGCATCAAGTATTTCACAGTCGAAAGCGAAAACCCCTCCCGGATCGTATACGGACTGGAATACCAGGTGCTGGACGATGCCGAACATCCGGATGCCGGACAGTTCACCTCGTTTCCCGGAAGCCGCACGCTGGCCAGCCTCTATGACCTGATTCCGGCCGAACGCAAGCGAACGAACGCCATCGGCGAGTGGAACCTGGCGGAGATAAAGGTCTTCCCGGACAATCATGTCGAACACTGGCTGAACGGCTTCAAGGTGCTGGAATACGAACGCGGCTCGGAGGCTTTCCGGGAACGGATAAAGGGCAGCAAATTCGCCGACCGTGCATACAATGGTAACGGCCCGTTCGGCGAAGCGCCCGAAGGACCTGTCCTGTTGCAGGACCACGGTGACGAAGTCGCCTTTCGAAGCATCAAGATCAGGGAATTGAAACGGGAACAGGATGATTGAAACGATGGAAAAGAAAGGTATGAAAACAGGAAGTGTATTCCAATTTTGCCTGGATTCGCACGGTGGCTTATGGTAGAAAAGGTACGTCATCCATTCCCAAAAATCCCGTCAGGGACGGAACTTTTGCCTGCTGTCGATCCATTTTTTGAAACGGCTATACCTTATTATTTCGTATCCCTAAGTAAAAAAGCCCGCCTGAAAAGTGATTCTTTTTTCGGCGGGCTTTTCCGTTCAATAATGAACTCTCGATGAATGAATGAAATTCAACTTTATTCCAGATTCAACGTCACACGTTTAAATGCGGTTGTTGTAAGCGCTTTGTCCTGCTGCTTCAAATACTGTTCGATCGTAAGTTTCGAATCCTTCACAAAATCTTGCTGCAATAACGTACTCTCCTTGTAGAATTTCTGCAATGCACCTTCTGCGATGCGCTCGATCAGGTTTTCCGGCTTACCGTTCTGGCGCGCCTTGTCACGCGCAATTTCTCGTTCGGAATCAATCACTTTTTTCGGGACTTCGTCCGGCGTCACCGCCACCGGATTCATGGCGGCCACCTGCATGGCTATGTCACGCGCCACCTGATAGTCAAGTTCCTGGTTAAAGGCAACGACCGTCGCCAGTTTATTCCCCGGGTGGATATACGAAATGGTGGAAGCGCCTGTCACATACTCAAAGAAACCCAGTTCCATCTTTTCGCCCGTGATACCGATCCGGTCGACCACATGGTTTTCGACGGAACGTCCATCGCCCAGCGGCGCGGCCAGCAAGTCGGCCAGCGAAGCCGGCTTTTGCGTCATGGCGGCATCCAGAATGGTCTTCGTCAATGCGATAAAGTCTGCATTCTTTGCCACGAAATCGGTTTCACACTTTAGTGCGACTATTGCCGCAAATTCTCCGTCATGTGCGGCCAGCACGCAACCTTCGGACGCATCGCGATCCGAACGTTTTGCGGCCACAGCCTGACCCTTTTTACGAATGATTTCCATTGCTTTCTCGAAATCGTTCGCTGCTTCTTCCAGCGCTTTCTTGCAATCCATCATTCCCGCCCCACTCATTTTACGCAAATGGGCTATATCAGCCATTGTAACTGCCATATCTTCTCCTTTTTTGTTTATTCTTCATCTAAATTCTTTGCCACCCGCGAAATCACACCCGCATTCAGGGCATCATCGTCGTCCTTGTGGGTACGTCCCTTTCTGGCGGAAGACTTTGTCCGGCGTTCTCTTTTGGGCGTTTCGCCGCTTTCTTCCTCCGTTTCATTCTCTTTGGCAAGCGCCTTGCCTTCCTGGAGGCCTTCGTTCATGGCTTCGCAAACGACGGTCAGAATCAATTCGACCGATTTGGTGGCATCGTCGTTGGCCGGAATCACGAAGTCGATATCCGTCGGATCGGAATTGGTATCCACCATGGCGAACACGGGAATACCCAGCCGTTTCGCTTCGCGTACGGCGATATGTTCCTTCAGCACGTCGATCACGAACAGGGCTGCCGGCAGACGGTTCATGTCGGCGATCGAACCCAGTGTCTTTTCCAGTTTTGCACGCTGGCGTGTAATCTGGAGTTTTTCTCTTTTGGAAAGGTTGTTGAATGTCCCGTCCTTGCTCATTTTGTCGATGGAGGACATTTTCTTCACCGCCTTGCGGATGGTCGGGAAATTCGTCAACATGCCACCCGGCCAGCGTTCAATCACGTAGGGCATGCCGATGGCAATCACTTTGTCGGCCATGATTTGCTTGGCCTGTTTTTTCGTTGCGACGAAAAGGACTTTTCTGCCCGTCCTGGCCAGGTTCTTCAAGGCTTCCGCCGCCTCGTCTATTTTAGCGACTGTTTTATGTAAATCAATGATATGAATACCATTGCGCTCCATAAAAATATAGGGAGCCATGGCAGGATTCCACTTCCTTTTCAAGTGTCCGAAATGTACGCCTGCTTCCAATAATTGTTCAAAACTAACTCTTGACATTTTTCTGTTTTTTAAAATCGTTTACATTCTGTTTTACAATCAACCGTCCGGTAGTCTTCCTGCACCTGTTGTTAATATATTTATGGTTTGACGGAAAAATCCGGACAATTTAGATACTAAACGCCTCTGACTTGCAAGAAACTCACAAATAACATTAACGTTTGCTGAACTGAAATCTCTTGCGCGCCTTGGGTCTTCCCGGTTTCTTGCGCTCCACGGCACGCGGGTCGCGCGTGATAAATCCTTCCGCTTTCAAAGCGGGTTTCGATTCCGGATTGATTTTGACCAGTGCACGTGTAATCGCCAACCGGGTTGCTTCCGACTGTCCCTTGAATCCGCCGCCAAAAAGGTTTACCTTGATGTCGTACTGTTCAGCCACGTTCAATGTCGACAGAGGCTGTTTCACTACGAATTGCAGGATGGGAGAGGGAAAGTAGTCCGACAGTTCACGCCGGTTGATCGTAATCTTGCCGTTTCCTTCACTGACGTATACGCGGGCAACGGCCGCCTTGCGTCTTCCTATTGCATTTATTACTTCCATATAATTATTTAAGTAAATTGATATCTACCTGTTTGGGCGTTTGAGCTTCGTGCCTGTGCTCGTTGCCGGCATATACATGCAGGTTATTGAGCAACTTGTCGCCCAGACGGTTTTTGGGCAACATGCCCTTGACTACTTTCCTGAACAGACGGTCTTCCCCTTTCGCCATCAACATGGCTGGGGTGTATTCGCGCTGTCCGCCGGGATAACCGGTATATCTCAAATAAATACGGCCGTTCCACTTGTTTCCTGTCAGAACGACTTTTTCTGCATTGATAATAATTACATTATCACCACAATCAACATGCGGGGTAAAATTGGGTTTATATTTGCCGCGCAAAAGTTTGGCTACTTTCGAGCAAATACGCCCCAGCGACTGGCCGGTTGCATCTACAACCACCCACTCTTTATTTACAGTTGCTTTGTTTGCAGAAATGGTCTTGTAACTTAAAGTATCCACTGCTAAAAACTATTTTTTAATTCTTTCTGATTCTTACTGATAATTATCGGTCGGCAAAGGTATGACTTTTCTTTGAATTGTGAAACTTTTCGGGCTTTTTTTTGCCCGGAGGCCGATTCTTTTTCGGGAAGGGCGGGAGAGTAACATACAGAGAATCGGCATTAATATGATGATACTTCATATATATCCTAAAATCCGCAACCAAATAATTTGGTAGTTACGGTAAAATTTCAGTAGTGTCTCCGGAGATTTTCCGAGCGATTTTTATACGGATTTTGAGTCATCTGTTGAGATTTTGATGTTG
>JAISWC010000300.1 GCA_031271245.1 Tannerella sp.
CCAACAAGGCCATCTGGGATGCCATCCAGCGGGCGCCGGACTCGGAGATATGGGAAATACGGAAAAAACTCAAGAACAAGCTGACTGATTACATCAAGCTCGAATACCGGGACAACTGGCTGAAAAACCAGGGCGACCCGCTGAAAGTGGTTTCGCTGCTCGAAAAGATCAACCCGAACGCACTGCTGATCGGCTTCGGACGCCGTTTCGCCACCTACAAGCGGGCGCATCTGCTCTTTACCGACCTCGACCGGCTGGCACAAATTGTCAACAACGAAAAGTGCCCGGTACAGTTCGTCTTCACCGGCAAAGCCCACCCGGCCGACGGCGGCGGACAGGGGTTGATCCGGCACATCGTCGAGATTTCGCGCCGTCCGGAATTTCTCGGCAAGATTCTTTTCCTCGAAAACTACGACATGCGGCTGGCACGCCGGCTGATCTCCGGAGTAGACGTCTGGCTGAACACGCCGACCCGTCCGCTGGAAGCCTCCGGCACCTCCGGCGAAAAGGCGGAAATGAACGGCGTGCTGAACTTTTCCGTCCTCGACGGATGGTGGTACGAAGGCTACAGGCCCGGCGCAGGCTGGGCGCTAACCGACAAGCGCACCTACGAAAATCAGGAATATCAGGACCAGCTCGACGCCGCTACCATCTACCACATGCTCGAAGACGAAATCATCCCGCTCTACTTTTCGAAAAACAGCAAGGGATATTCGCCCGAATGGATTCAGTACATCAAAAATTCCATCTCGCAGATTGCGCCGGACTACACCATGAAACGGATGCTGGACGACTACATCAGCCGTTTCTACAACAAACTGGCGACCCGTTCGGCGGCGCTGGCGGAGAACGATTACGCACCGGCGAAGGAAATTGTCGAATGGAAGCGGGAAGTGGCCGCACACTGGGATTCCATCACCGTGGAATCTTTCCGCTGTGACGACTCGGTTTCCCGCATTGTAGTCGGCGAAGACAATGTCTTCCATATCGTCATCGACCGCAAAGAACTGAAAAGCGACCTGGGAATCGACCTGATCTGTACGAAAGAGAATCCCGATAACTATCGGATGGAATTTATCTCCTCCACGCCGTTCACGCTGGTGAAGGAGGAAGGTTCCAGACTCCATTTTGAACTGAAAATAAAGGCTTCCGAATTTGGTCATCAGAAAGTAGGATTCCGTGTCTATCCGGCCAGTGAACAACTGCCTCACCGGATGGATTTCCCCTACGTGCGCTGGATTCAGCCGGAATAACCTTTACCCGCAGAAACGAAGAATTTTTAATTTATAATATTACTGCTCATGAACAAGTTATTATTTTTTACAGCCGTATGTCTGACGTGCTTCACGGCCGTCCGGGCACAAACCAGTTATCCCGAACCGGAACAAATGCGTCCGGGCATGTCCGAATTTTGGCTTCCGCAGCCGGAAGTGATTACACCGGGCGATATTCAAACGCAGTCCGCACCCTCGGACGCCATTATCCTGTTCGACGGCAAAGACCTGTCGGCCTGGGAAAATGTCAAGGAACAGGGCGCGGCTGGATGGACGGTCAACCGTGACGGCACCTTTACCGTCAACAAGAAAGCCGGCAACATCCGTACCCGGGAATCGTTCGAAAACTTCCAGCTGCACATCGAATGGTACGTACCGGCCGGCATCACCGGCGAAAACCAGGCACGCGGCAACAGCGGCATCTTTTTGCAGGGCATATACGAACTGCAGATACTGGACAGCTACCGGAACGCCACGTATGCCAACGGCCAGGCGGCAAGCATCTACAAGCAGTCGCGTCCGCTGGTCAACGCCATGCGCAAACCGGGCGAATGGAACGTCTACGACGTCATCTATTCCGCTCCCATATTCAAGGACGACGGCAGCTACCGGATTCCACCCTATGTGACGGTGATTCACAACGGCGTCGTGGTGCAGAACCATTTCGCCATCCTCGGAACAACCGAATACATCGGCCTCCCGAGAGTCGTGAAACACGGCGCCGGCCCGATTGTCCTGCAAAGCCACGGCGACCCCAGCGAACCCATCAGCTTTCGGAACATCTGGATCAGGAAACTGGATTAGTCTATTATATCCGTACAGACGATACATACGGTTCGTATTGTGATATGCGTGATTATAGACAGGTGCGCAAAGGTATTGAATTTGATAATCCGGCAGATTCCGGTATGGTTCTGGAAGGATATATGACGGGAGATGAATTTCGGAAAGCGGTGAAAGAAGATATGGATACTTTTTGCAGGGAACATGGTTTATTGGGAACGGCACGCACAAACATCCCAGAATGACCGTCAGCAGTTGATGCTGAATAAACTGCTGGACGGTTTCGACGGCAAGTTAACTTCATCCAAATGGAGCAAGATCACAAAGACTTCGCCGGACACAGTTTTGCGCGATATACAGGACCTGATAGACAAGGGCATCCTGCGCAAAGACGTGACAGGCGGGCGAAGTTACGAATTGCTCCGCACCCTTTGAATTTCCGGACAGTTGGGTGAATTTCAAATGGTCGCACAAAATATCCCGTAGGGATAACATGTTGGCAGAAAACAGATACCACGCTTCCTGCTCCCGTCCCTGACGGGACAGGGATCATGCTGTCCTCCGCGAACACGACCGGCGGTGTCTCCCATCCGAACGGCGCGACCATTTGAAATGCATCCGGACAGTTCCTGAATACGGGAAAGACAATTTTTTGTCGTACCTTTGCCGCGAATCATTTTTTTATTGTAACATAGATGAATATTACAGCCAACAAATTTGTATCGGTCTCTTATGACCTGAATGTAGGGGAAGGCGAAGAACGCGAACTGATGGAACGGGCGACCGCAGAACATCCCCTGAAGTTTATTTACGGACTGGGCGCCATGCTGCCCGCTTTTGAAGACCGGCTGAGCGGTCTGGCGACGGGCGATGCGTTCCGGTTCTCGCTTTCTCCGGAAAGTGCCTACGGCGAATACGTGGAAGAAAATGTAGTCGAACTGCCGAAGAACGTCTTTGAAGTGGACGGCCGGTTCGACAACGAATATATCAGCGAAGGAAACACCGTGCCGATGATGACTTCCGATGGAGAACACCTGAACGGTTCCATCCTGGAAGTGAAGGAGGACACGGTGCTGATGGATTTCAACCATCCGCTGGCCGGCGAAACGCTTCATTTCGAAGGCAAGGTGCTGGACGTGCATGAAGCGACGGCCGGGGAAATCGCCGCACTGTCGGCTCCCGCGCACGGGGGATGCAGCTGCGGTTGCGACTGCGACGACTGCGACGACGACCGTTGCGGCGACAGCGAGCAACAGTGCAGTCTTTGAACGTCCGTTTCCGGAAACGCTGTCTCTTTGAACCGCAATGAATACATTCGGAAACATCTATCGACTGACCTCGTTCGGCGAATCGCACGGCACAGGTATCGGCGGCGTGATTGACGGCTGCCCGGCGGGACTGCTTGTAGACATGGCGTTTGTCCGGCAGGAACTGTCCCGCCGCCGTCCCGGACAGTCTGCCATCACCACGCCGCGCAGGGAACCGGACGAGGTGGAGTTTCTCTCCGGCATCTACGAAGGCCGCACGACAGGCGCACCCATAGGATTCATCGTCCGGAACGAAAACCGGCGCCCGTCGGACTATGAGGCGATGAAAGACCTTTTCCGCCCGTCACATGCCGACTACACCTACCAGGTCAAATACGGCATCCGCGACCCGCATGGCGGCGGACGCGCGTCGGCCCGGGAGACGGTCGCCCGGTGCGTGGGTGGCGCCATCGCCAAACTGCTCCTGCGCCGGCACGGCATCACCGTCCGGGCGTACACTTCGCAGGTAGCTCATATCCGGCTGGAAGGCAGCTACAGGGAATATGACCTGGACTTGACGGAAACGAACGCGGTGCGCTGTCCCGACCCGCTCAAGGCCGCAGAGATGGAAGCCCTGATTCGCGAAGTCAAGGCGGCAGGTGACACGGCAGGCGGTATCGTCTCGTGCGTTGCGCAGGGCGTGCCAGCCGGCCTGGGCGAACCGGTGTTCGGCAAATTGCACGCGGCACTGGGAGCCGCCATGCTGAGCATTCATGCCGTGAAGGGGTTCGATTATGGCGTCGGGTTCGATGCCCCCCTCTATCGGGGTTCCGAACAGAACGACCGTTTCTTCAACGACGGAAACGGTATCCGCACGCGCACCAACTTTTCCGGCGGCATCCAGGGTGGTATTTCCAACGGAGAAGATATTTATTTCCGCGTTGCTTTCAAGGCCGTCCCAACCTTGCTGATGGAACAGGAAACGGTGGACAGCGACGGCCGTAACGCCGTCCTGAAAGCCCGCGGCCGTCATGACCCCTGCGTACTGCCGCGCGCCGTTCCCGTAGTCGAAGCAATGACCGCCATAACGCTGCTCGACTACCTCTTACTGGCCGGCAGGCAGTGAGAGCGGCCATATTTTGCACGGATCAGAAGGTATACCCAATGCGGCAGTGCCAGCCGATCACGAACTTGTCCCTGCGCCATGCGTTCATTTGGCCGAATATATGCTGGTAACCGGCGCCTGCGCCGGCCTCGAGACTGAAGTGCGTGCCGTAGTGCCTCCGTATGCCCCACATGGGGATGACGGTCAGCATATTCGCCGGGAGGATATGAGCGTCGCCGACGACCAGCCATTCCGGATAGAAGGTGGTTTTGAGCGAGAAATAATTGGCCGAGTTGTGCGCCGTCGGCCTGTCTTTGGCCTGACGCCATGCCAGGTTATAATACCACCGGGGTTCGACGCTCAGTTCCGGAATGATGGCATAACGGCTGTAGCCGCCGAAAATATTGGAGTAGGAATAAAAAAAATTGCCCCTCAACCCGGCCTCGCACCGGAGCGCCACGACATCGGAGAGTCGTGACTCGTTATATCCCCAGACACTCAACAGGTCGCCCTGAATACCCCATACGGATCGCTCCACACACGCCTCCTGCGCATATCCCAACAGGCAGCCTGATAAGACTACCCCTATCATACAAATTCTTTTCAGTTTCATAACTCATTTCAGTTTTAGCTACACAAAAATAGGGAATACGTATCGGCTAATTGCATGAATCACACAGTTTAACGAATAGTTAACGTCCATTCAATGTCCGTTTTAGCCGGAAAATCCCCTTCCAGGGCAGCCGGTCTGACTTGTGTTTACTTCGCCGAATTTGTTCAGGGATGCGGACAGAGTCTCAGACAAAGTCAGGAGTTGGTAATGCCATGCGTGGTGACATGGTAATGCCATGTGTTGCGACATGGTAATGCCATGCATTGTGACATAGTAATGACATGAGTCGCGTCATGGTAATGTCGCGAGCAGCGTCGTCATAACAGCGCGAAACGTCGTTCGGAGACACGGCGCACAAAAAAGGAGACAGTTTTACACTGTCTCCTTTCATCTGTTAAAACAGAGGGTTTATCCTCACTTAACTACCTTTGCCAGGTCTGCTCCAGCTTTGAATTTAACAACTTTACTTGCCGGGATTTGAATGGTTTCTCCTGTTTGCGGATTCCGTCCTGTTCGGGCTTTTCTTTCTCCTACGGAAAAAGTGCCAAACCCAACGAAAACGACTTTTTCTCCTTTTTCGATTTCTTCCGTAACGGTTCGAATAAAAGCATCCAATGCCTTACCCGCGTCTTTCTTGCTCAACCCTGCTTTTGCAGCAACTGCACTCACAAATTCGATCTTATTCATAATAATTTGATTAAAACTATATATATAAACTGTTAATAAACTGTCTCCCACATTTTTAATTTGTAGAGAGGCAACAAATATAGGATTTAAAAATCAAACCGCTCCTAAAAAAGCGACTTTTTTTTCCCTGTCTGCCCTATTTTTTTTCAAAACCCGATTTTATCGCTATTTTTGTGGCAAAAAAGATAATGGAATCTCAAAATCGTTCGGGTTACTTCAGTAATATCCCTGCCGTAACCAAGCATTTAATTATTATCAACTTCCTCTGTTGGGGGGCGACGCTTATTCTGCCTAAGTTCAACATTGATCTGATTCGGTGGTGCGGACTGCATTTTCCCGGAGCGGCCGATTTCTACCCTTTTCAAGTGATCACGTACATGTTTATGCACGATACCCATTCCCTTGGGCATATTTTCTTCAACATGTTTGCCGTCTTCATGTTCGGCTCTGCGCTGGAAAACCTCTGGGGGCCTAAACGCTACCTGACGTTTTACCTGGTTTCGGGCATCGGCGCCGCTATCATGCAGGAACTGGTGTGGCTGTACATGATCGATTCGGTGGCATCGGCTCATCAAATGAGCATTGCCCAGATAGTGGCGGACCCGTCGGTGAATTACTTGATTACGATCGGCGCGTCGGGGGCGGTGTTCGGCATTCTGCTGGGATTCGGCATGTTTTTTCCCAATACACCGCTGTTCCTTTTTTTCGTCCCGATTCCGATCAAGGCAAAATATTTTGTGGTCATCTACGGCGTCATCGAACTGTTCCTGGGTGTAGCCCGCTTCAGCAGCGACAATGTTGCGCATTTCGCCCATCTGGGAGGGATGCTCTTCGGCTTTCTCATGATTATCTACTGGAAAAGGAAAGACAAAAAAAATGGACGATATTTTTATTAGGATCAGGCGGCTTTTTTCGCGGGGGAATCTCCTTACAAAGTTTATTTTCATCAATGCGGGCGTATTCATCATGATACGTCTGGTCATGGTCTTTCTGACGCTTTTTGAGGTGAACAGCGCTCCTCTTCTTGAATATGTACAGCTGTCCTCGTCGCCGGCGATGCTGCTGTACCGGCCGTGGACGGTGATTACCTACATGTTCCTGCATGTGGATTTGCTGCATATCCTGTTCAACATGCTCTGGCTCTACTGGTTTGGCGGCATCTTCCTCCTTTATTTCAGCGAACGCCAGCTGGGTGGCCTGTATGTGACGGGAGGCATTGCCGGCGCAGTCCTGTTTGTGCTGGCATACAATCTGTTCCCTTACTTCCGGAACCTCGCCGGCCACAGCATGTTGATGGGTGCATCGGCTTCGGTGATGGCAATCGTGTTTGCCGTTTCGTTTTACCGGAAAAACTACGAAATCCGTCTCCTGCTTGTCGGGAGGGTCAAACTGATTTATCTGGCGCTGTTCACCCTGCTTGTCGACCTGCTGTCGATAACCTCGTCCAATGCCGGAGGACATATCGCTCATCTGGGTGGCGCCGCGTTCGGCATTCTGTTTGCCGGACAGTTGACGCATGGAAAGGACCTGACCGTTTTCATCAATCGCTGGATAGACCGGCTCGTGAACCTGAAAAAGCGGAGACGGCGGCCGCACATGAAAGTGACCTACAAGCGGGAATCGGACATGGACTATAACACTCGCAAACGCAACGAGATGGACACGCTGGACGCCATCCTGGAAAAACTGAAGCGTTCGGGCTACGGCAGCCTGTCGGCCGACGAGAAAAAAAGACTTTTTGATGCAAGCAGGCAATAAATGATGAAACCGTACCGTATCGCACATTTGCTGATGGGCATATTACACACAGTGATTATGTTTCTGTTTGTCGCCGCGGCTTTCTCGGATGCCGTGTCGCCCGAGAAAGGCGTGATTTTTGCCTATCTGGGACTGCTGTTCCCCTTTTTCCTGGTTTTGAACCTTTGCTTCCTGATTTACTGGCTTCTCGTGCGCAAGTGGATGTTCCTTTTTGTCGCGGGATGCTCCGTCCTGGTTGGCTGGAAGCCCGTCTCCGCCTACTGCCCGGTGCACCCGTTCAGACAAGAAGCGCCGCAGGCAAAAAACGTAATCAAACTGTTAACATACAATGTCATGGGATTCAACTATCAGCCCCATAAAAAGGACAGCCCGAACCGGATACTCCAGTACATCATCGACTCGAAGGCCGATATCGTTTGCATGCAGGAATACATGACGGAAAAGTCGGGGCGCTCCCTGACGCAGGAGCAGATTGCCAGGGCGCTGCACATGTATCCGTATCATTTCTGTTTGCCGCTGATCGACCATCATACGTATACGGTTGGCCTGGCCATCTATTCGAAATATCCGATCGCCAAATCGTGGAAGGTGCATTACGACAGTTCCTTCAACGGGTCGACCGTTCATGAACTCAATGTAAACGGGAA
>JAISWC010000315.1 GCA_031271245.1 Tannerella sp.
CGCGACGAAGACTGGTATACGGATCGCCACCTGATCAACAGCATAGACCGCTACCTCTGCCGCGATGCGAACTACCTGCTCAATGTCGGCCCGACGGCGGAAGGCGTCAAACATGCCGACAGCCAGGCTATCCTGCGCCGCATCGGCAAATGGTATCATGCAGTCAGGGAATCGCTGGAACAGGTTGAACCGGCTTCGCACCTCACAACGAACCGCGACGTGATGCTTACGCGCAGAGGAGACACGATTCTGTATGTCCATCTGAACAGCTATCCGAAAGGTAACAGCGTGAAACTGCCGCCGCTGACGTCGAAACCGCGCCGCGCGACACTGCTTAACGACGGCAGCCCCGTCGAAACCGTTGTCAACCTGACGCCGCTCGACCATGCCTCGCAACAGCCCGTGCTGCGCATCCGCAACCTGCCGGTCAACGAAATGGCTAATGTCGTGCCGGTCGTGAAACTGGAATTTGATGAGGCGCCGGGTTGATTTGCGCCGCGTCCGTATGGGGGAATCGGACGTCACGCATTGTAGAGACGTTGCGCGCAATGTCTGTACCGCGCGCCGCCCGCCTGAACGGTCTTGTCGATTCCGGTATTTCTTCGTTTGTTTCTACCCACATACTGTCCCTGACGGGACGGGGGCAGGGTGTGAAGCGCATATTTTTCACCAACATAATGTCCTTATGGGACATCGGAAAAACCGTTATATCCTGTTTATTTCGCATCTCTTAAAGAAAAAGACAGGGATATTGGAGACAGGGATATTGAAGACAGGGACAGGGAAATCGCCGAACTGAAGCGTCTGCTTGAGCAGTCACGGTCGTGACTCTCCATTTTTTTGAATCCGGAGGGCTGTGCAGTTCCTGCTAAAAAACACTATCTTTGTGCGCAAAACAGTAAGACGTTACGCATGAGGATATGTAGGTTTGAACATTTAGGGACGGGATGGCTGCTTGCAGGGATATGCACGCTTGCGCTGTTCGGTTCCTGCGCCAATATGGCGACGCCCAACGGCGGACCGTATGACGAAAAGCCGCCGAAATTCCTGCGCAGTACGCCCGCCTTTCACGCCACCCGCTACGAAGGCCGGAAAATCGAGATCGTTTTCGATGAACTGATCCAGGTCGAACGGCCGTCGGAAAACGTGATCATCACCCCGCCGCAAAAAAACCTGCCTGTCATCAGGGCGATCGGAAAAAAAATCAGGGTCGAGCTGAAAGACACCCTGAAACCGGATGTCACCTACACAATCGACTTTACCAGTTCCATCGCCGACAACAACGAAAAGAATGTGCTGGAGAATTTTACTTTCGCCTTTTCCACCGGCGACGCGATCGACTCGCTCGAAGTGGCGGGAATCGTACTGAATGCGGAAAATCTGGAGCCGATGCCCAATATCCTGGTGGGACTGCACCGGAACCTGGCCGATTCGGCCTTCACGGCGGAACCGTTCTTCCGCACCTCGAAAACCAACGAACGCGGACGGTTCGTCATCCGGAACATTGCCGAAGGAAGCTACCGGCTGTACGCGCTGAACGACGTCAACCGCGACTACCACTTCGACCAGCCCGGCGAGGAAATCGCATTCCACGACTCCATCATCGTGCCGTACTTCGAATTTGCCTCCCGGCAGGACACCCTCTGGAAAGACTCGCTGACCGTCGACACCATCCGGACGGTCGACTACACGCATTTCCTGCCGGACGATGTCATCCTGCGGCTGTTCAAGGAAAAGTTTCAGCGTCAGTACATGCTCCGTCCCGAACGGACACAGCAGAACTTGTTTGCCCTGAAATTCAACGCACCGGTGGACACACTGCCCGAAGTGACGCTGCTGAACGGCGAACCGGCCGAAGAAAACTGGTACCTGACACAGCAGTTCGACGGAAACACGGCAATCAACTACTGGATCGCCGACTCGACGGTCTGGCAGCGGGACACGCTCTTCCTGCAGGTCGCATACCTCAAGAGCGATTCGCTCAATGTCCCGCGTCCGCAAACCGATACCCTCCGTCTGACCATGCGCAGGCAGCCGGCGGCGGCTCGAAGGAAATCGAAAAAGAACGAACCGGAGCCGATCGAATATCTGCTTCCACAGCTCAGACCGGGCAGTTCGGCGGATATGGCCGACACGATGACGCTTGTCTTTACGGAGCCGGTGCCGGACTTCGCAAAAGAGCATGTCGTGCTGGAACTGCAACGGGATACGCTCTGGACGCCGGTCGACTTCACCTTCCGGCACGACAGCGCCGACATTCTGAAATATTACCTCGAACGGACATGGCAATACGGCGAGAATTACCGGCTGACCATCGACTCGGCACGCATCCGCAGCCTCTACGGCAAATGGAACGACACCTTTCAGCCGACCTTCAAATTCAAGTCGAAGGATGAATACGGACACCTGTACCTCCACATCGAAGGCGTGACGGGGTCTGCATTTGTGGAACTGCTGAACAACAGCGACGTTCCGGTGCAAAAGGCCCCTGTGGAACAGGGCGGCGCGCTCTTCATGAACCTGAGACCGGAAAAATATTATGCCCGTATGG
>JAISWC010000333.1 GCA_031271245.1 Tannerella sp.
CCGAAAAAAGAGTTAGCCGAAAAAATATCAAAGCGTAATTTCGAAGAAATTTACTACCTTTGCCGACGTTTTTTATTCACCGAAAATGGATTATTTAAATGTAAACGCCCACCTGCACACGCCGTATTCGTTCAGCGCATTTGAACGGTTGACGGACGCACTGGACAGGGCGGTCAGTGAAAATGTGAAGATAGTCGGAATTAACGACTTCTATTCGATGGACGGTTATGTGGAATGGCGCGAGGAAGCGCTCAAACGCAAACTTTTTCCATTGTTCAATATCGAATTTATCAGTTTGCAGGAAGATGATCAGGCCCATGGCGTCCGCGTGAACGACCCGAACAATCCCGGTCGCACCTACCTGAGCGGCAAAGGCCTGAAATGCCCGCCGGACTTGCCGGAACCTTACGCCGCGCAACTGGCTGACGTGCGCAGCGAATCCAACCGGCAAGTAAAAATGATGTGCGGCAAACTGAATGAAGCACTTGCGGCACACGAGGCCGGTTTCCGTCTTGATTTCGAACGAATCGAACGGGAACTGACCAAAGGCGCCATCCGGGAACGTCACCTGGCCAAAGCCCTGCGTATGGAAGCGTATCATCATCTAAACGGCGATACGGCAGCCATAGCCTCCTTTTTTGAATGTCTTTTCGGCGGCAGGGCGCTGAAATCGAATACAGATAGCCATGCCGCCGTGGAAAACGAAATCCGTGGCAACCTGCTCAAGGCCGGCGGCGCGGCGTTTGTCCCCGAAGACCCGAAAGCCTTTTTGCCGATGGAGACCGTCTGCCGAATCATCCTCGCCGCAGGCGGCATTCCGACCTACCCGTTCCTTGCCGACGACGCGAAGGGCAATTTTACCGACTTCGAGCAGGACGTCGTACAAACGGCTGAAATACTGAAACAGCGGGGCATCCATTCCGTCGAATTCATCACCACGCGCAACAGCATCGAGGTGCTGGAACGCTATGCCGGTTACCTGCACGACCACGGTTTTGTCGTCACTTTCGGCAGCGAGCACAACACGCCGGCGATGGAACCCGTCGAACTGTTTGCCCGTGGCGGCGTACCTCTGACCGCGCGTCTGAAGCAAATCAACTATGAAGGCGCGTGCGTCGTCGCCGCCCATCAGGAGCTTGTCCGCCGCGGCAAACAGGGCTATGTCGATGCTGTGGGACAGGCGGACACGGCTCATCGCGACGGGTACATCCGGCAGGGCGACAGGCAAATACGGGACGTCGTTGCCTCCTGATCCGCATCCCGCATCGAACCGGAACAAACCATCTTTAGAAAGTATCATATAATGAAAGAAATCGAACAACTGATAGCCATATCACGCAAATACGGCAGCGACAGCCGTTATGTCATTGCCGGAGGCGGTAATACGTCGTACAAGGATGACGAAAAACTGTGGGTGAAGGCAAGCGGCTATCCGCTGGCCACCATTACGGAAGACGGTTTTGCCGTGCTCGACCGCAGGAAACTGGCCGTTATTTCGGAACGCACCTACAGCGCCGACCCCGCCCTGCGCGAGGAGGAAGTCAAGAACGACCTGGCCGCCGCCTGTCTGACGAAAGACCGTCGGCCTTCGGTCGAAACCTCCATGCACAACGCGATTCACTACCGTTACGTCGTCCACCTGCATCCAACGATGGTCAATGCCCTGATGTGCAGCCGCGACGCCGAAGCCGCAACGCAGCGCCTTTTCGGAGACGAAGCCGTCTACATCCCGTACACCGACCCCGGTTACACGCTGTTCAGGGAGGTCGAAAACCGGATTGGCATCTGTCGCGCCTCGTCCGGCCGGGAGCCGGCCATCCTGCTGCTTCAGAATCACGGGATATTTGTCGGCGCCGACACAACGGAAGAAATAGAGGCGATCTACGACCGCGTAATCGGGCGTATCGAGGCGGTGACCGGCGTGCTGACGACCGAACCGGTGTCCGTACCCGACTGCGTTGCCGACGTCCTGCCCGCCATCCGTATGATGCTCGGCACACAGGGATTCAAAACGCTGAAAGTGCGCAACAACAGCCGGATAGCCGCCTTTGCGGCGACGGCGGCGGAGTTCGCCAAAATCGCCGTCCCGTTCTCGCCGGACATCATCGTGTACTGCAAATCGAAGTACCTCTACCTGACCGGCGAAACGGCGGAAGAACTGCTTGTCGAAGCGGAAACAGCCATCCGCGATTACACGGTGCAAAACGGCTACACGCCCAAGGTGCTGCTCGTGAAGGGCATCGGTCTGGTAGCCGCAGGCGACAGCGCCGCCGGCTGCGACATCATCCTCGACGTTTACGAAGACATGATGAAAATCGCCGAAGCCGCGCAGCCGTTTGGCGGCGAACATCCCATGACACAGGCGCAGATTGATTTTATCGACCACTGGGAAGTTGAAAACTACCGTCGCAAGGTGAGCGCCGGCGGAGCCTCCGGGCGCGTCGAAAACAAAACCGTTATCATCACCGGCGCCGCCCAGGGATTCGGCGAAGGCATCGCCAGGTGCCTGATTCGGGAGGGCGCTAATATCGTCGTGGCCGACCTGAACGAAACGGCCGGGACGGCTACCGCCGAAAATCTCTGCCGGCTGGCGGGAAATAACCGGGCTTTCTTCGTCCGAACGGACGTGTCCGATACGGAAAGCCTCCGCCGGCTGATTTACGAAACAGTGTGTCATTTCGGCGGACTGGACGTCTTTATCAGCAATGCCGGCGTATTGCGCGCCGGCGGGCTGGAGGAGATGACGCCCGAACAGTTCGAGTTTGTAACGAAAATCAATTACAGCGCTTACTTTTACTGTGCGCAGGCGGCCTCGCGCGTCATGAAGCTGCAGAACAGGTATGCGCCGGAGAATTACGGGGATATTATCCAGATCAATTCCAAATCGGGACTGCGCGGTTCAAAGGCAAACTTTGCCTATGCCGGCGGAAAGTTCGGCGGACTGGGACTGACGCAGTCCTTCGCGCTGGAACTGGCGTCGTACCGCATCAAGGTCAACGCCGTCTGTCCGGGGAATTTTTATGAAGGCCCGCTGTGGTCGAACCCGGAAAACGGGCTGTTCCTGCAATACCTGCGGGCGGGTAAGGTGCCGGGTGCAAAAACGGTCGACGACGTCCGCGCCTATTACATGGCGCAAGTCCCGATGGGCAAGGGCACCGGTCCGGAAGACGTTACCAGAGCCGTACTCTACCTTATCGACCAGACGTGCGAGACAGGCCAGGCGCTCCCCGTCACCGGCGGACAGGTGATGCTGAACTGAAGCATAAACCGAATGGCCGGAGCCTGTTTTAGAGCGCATGAAAACCGTGTTTTTGTGTTTTTGTTTTTTTGTTGATGATTTGTTCCCCAAAAACGGTCATTTTTACGTCAAAAACAATGGTTTTTATGCTCAATAAGTATACTCAAAAGGAAATGGATTGCGAAAAATACGCGAAAAGAGCGACAAGACCTAACAGGTTTTCAAAATCTGTTAGGTCTTGTCGCTATCAAATGTAACATTGATGTTCGGAATCAATGATTCTGTTTAGAATCCGACCGGATTCCGATTGGAATCAATGATTCTGCTTAGAATCTGACCGGATTCCGATTGGCAT
>JAISWC010000341.1 GCA_031271245.1 Tannerella sp.
AATGCAACGGTAGACAAAAAACTAATTAGCGAAAGTTTTAGAGGACACCTTGATAATATTAATAAATTGATTGAAGAAGGTAAAATCATTGTTGCAGGACCATTAGGCAAGAACGAAAAAAATTACAGAGGAATTTTCATTCTGAACAACATTAAAACTGTTGAGGAAGCGAAAGAACTTTTACAAACCGACCTTGCTATAAAAAACCGACTTTTAGATTACGACATTTTACTTGGTATGGTTCGGCTGCATTATCTGAATATCTGCCGTTTTCAGACAAAATTTGGAAATTAAAACCGTAAAAAATGGACAAAGTAAAACCAACGTATAATATTACCATTGTTAATAGGAATAGTCGGTATAATCTATAAAAAAAAATTTTTATAGATGGGATATTTTTGGTATTGTATTATCCCGACAAAACACGAACGCCTCGAACACCGGTTCTCTGTGCAGGAATAATGGCTAAAGTATGGGATATTAAATATGCTTTTGAGATTCCATACACTGATAACAATTAAAATAGGACACGACCTGTTTTTTTAAATGTATAATAAAAGGATAAAATATCATCGTAGCGACTTGACGGCGTCTTCGACATCTTCTATCCTGTCAATGATCTCCTGTCCGCTCTTGTAGATGTTGTAATCCAGCGCGTCTATTTTGCTTTCCAGACGGTCTAACTTGCGTTCCAGGGCTTCTATCCGGTCTTCGAGTGCGGATATTTCGTTCACGAGGTTTCCCGTTTCGATGGACGGACTGTCGCCCGGCTGTTTGCCCGAAGCGCCTGCCATCAGCAGAAACAGGACGGCGAGAACCATACATGCAAACGCCTTCATAAGTTTATCTGTTGAATTACTGTCCCAGCCGGTCATACTCCAGATTCATTTTAAACGTTGTACCCTTAGCGAAGCCACTGGCTTTGTAAGTAGTGTGCAGCGACTTCAGTTTCCGTCCCGTGACGCTTTCCACTTCCACCATTTCGAGTTCCAGTTCGCGCCGCCCTGTATTCCTGTGCAGCAAGGCGTATGCTTTCGAGCCGACGGTAATCACCGTCACACCCGAACATTCGACGGCCTTAACGACCGACAGGGTAACACGCATTCTGTCCGTCGCCTTGTCGTAGTCGCA
The DNA here is from genome assembly GCA_031271245.1 of Tannerella sp. Classification (GTDB taxonomy): domain Bacteria; phylum Bacteroidota; class Bacteroidia; order Bacteroidales; family Tannerellaceae; genus Tannerella. The sequence goes on from JAISWC010000341.1 coordinate 1,132, forward strand.
CGGGGCATCCAGGGCGATCTCCACCGGTGTGCCGCGAAAGACCACTATCTTCCTGCTCAGTGTCGTCGACGGCGGTTTGGGCGGATCCGGTTTGACTTCTGCGGGCAGTTCCGTTTCCTCCGGCGGGGCGGTCTTTGTTTTTTCCGCGACATCCTGCGACGGCTTTTCCGTCGGCTTTTTCCTGTCTGATTCTTTTTTCTTTTCCGGAACAGGTTTTGCCGACGGCTTATTCCCTGTATCTTTCACGGGAGGAATGGCCGGTTTGAACTTCTCCTGTCCGGCGGACGTTCCCCCGGACGGCGGGACGACTGCGCCGCCGCTTGGAGAAAAGACCGGCTGTTCGGCGGGACGCTGCTTTCCCAGTATGTCGTCCATGTTTACGTTTGGCTCCACTTCGAGGCTGCGTTTCTGTTCTTTGGATATCTGTTCTTCGGGCGGCATTTCCGGCAGTTCGGGCGTGGAATTGTGGAAAATCACAAGAAGAGCGGCAAGCAGCGATACGAACAGGAAGGCAGCGCTTGACGCATACCGGCGGTCCATGCCTTGCAGGATTTTCGGCAGCGCCGGCATCTTCGGCAGTTGCAGGCGGAATGTTGTGGAGGAATGTGACGGGTGGGCGGCAGAGGCAACCGCGATTTGTTGCAGGCAGCGCTTCAGATCGTTGGCGCCGGAGAAACGTTGCGAAGGATTTTTGGCCAGCGTTTTCAGGATGGCATCGTTCAGCGCGGCAGGGATAGCCGGATTGAGTGCAGCGGGAGGAACAGGTTTGCGGTTCGTGTGCGCCTGCATGATTTCAAACTCGCTGTCGGAGTCGAAAGGCGTGACGCCGGTCAGCAGTTCGTAGAGTACGACGCCAAACGAATATATGTCGGAAGCCTGGTTGCCTTCCTGTCCCCGTACCTGTTCGGGCGACATGTACTGCGGCGTCCCCATGGCCTGTCCTGTGCGCGTGAGGCGCGAGCCGCCGGCGATGCGGGCAATGCCGAAATCCATGATTTTCACTTCGCCGTCGGTCGAGAGCATCAGGTTGGAGGGCTTCAGGTCGCGGTGGATGACGCCGCGATCGTGCGCATGCTGCAGGCTGTCGAGCGTGCGGACGGCTATGCGCAGGACTTCTTCAACGGGCAGGGCGCCTTGTTGTTTCAGCAGCGCTTCCAGCGTTTCGCCTTCGACGTATTCCATGATCATGCACCAGTACGCGTCGCTGCGTACGAGGTTGTAGAGCATGGTGATGCCGGGATGCCGGAGCTTGGCCAATGTGACGGCCTCGGACTGGAAACGCTGCATGTTTTCGTCCATCTGTGAGATGTCGGGCTTCAGCGCCTTTACGGCGACCTGCCGTTGCAGCATGTTGTCTATGGCCAGATAGACGGCGCCCATGCCGCCTTCGCCTATCTTGCGGACGATGGTGTGGTCGGGAATATCAGGCATGAGATGCTTCATTGTCGAGTATGTTTAATTTGTCATTGATTTCTGCTATGACTGCGGTAACGTTGTCATAGCCTCCGCGTGTCTTTGCCTCGTTCACGAGTGATGCGGCAGCGGCTTTGAGTGAGGGCAGGGAGAGCAGGCGCCGGATTTCGGCGTCGGGCACGAGGTCATACAGTCCGTCGCTGCACAGCAGGAAACGGCTGCCTGCCTTCACGAGGGCAGTAACCGTAAATGTATCCGGCTCAACATCGGGAGCTGTGCCGATGGCTTTCGTCAGGATGTTACGCTGCGGATGCATGGCGGCTTCTTCGCGGGTTATTTCGCCGCGGCGCATCATCTCGCCGACGACCGTATGGTCTGAGGTCAGTTGCTGCAACCATCCGTCCGTAAGCAGATATATGCGGCTGTCGCCAATATGACTGCAATAGACCCTCCGGTTGCGTATCAGCAGCATCGAGCAGGTGGTGCCCATCACCGACTGCAACTGCCGGGCGCACCCGTAGATATGACGGTTGGCGCGGCGGAAGAGTTCCTTCATCCAGCGGCGGGAGTTCCGGCGCAGCGTTCGGCCATTGTCGTCGCAGACGATATCTACCATCGTAGCACTCGCCACTTCCCCGCGCTCATATCCGCCCATGCCGTCGGCCAGGATGGCGAAGAAGTCTGTCCAGCTGCCGTCCAGGAAGAGGAAGGCTGCCCGGTCTTCGTTGTTGCTGCGCACGCATCCCGTGTCGCTCAGCGTTACTGCACGGATGCAGAGCCGTCCGGAAGGGATATGTGCGAGCTTACGTTGTATTTTTTTCTCAAACATGTCCTGATATTTTAATATTCATATTATATATTTGCTGCCGGTTCTCGTTCCGGCTTGATACCTGTATAAATTTTCCCGTCGCAATATGCGACATAAAAATTATGTATGATAACTTCTTCGTCGGATTATACGACATGAAAGTTATATATGATAATTTCTCCCGTGTCCCGGCGGGGACACCGGAAAACTGCTACTGTTTATTTATTTCGTATCCCATAACGCCTGACGCCTTCTTATCAGTTCGAATCAATCACCGGTTCGGTACCCATGAGTTCCAAGCCGTACTTGATGGGTACGGCGAAGGTGATGACGGTATTTCCGGCGTTGAAGAGGCCGATCACCCGTCCCTGGTCGTCGAAGAGCGGGCCGCCGCTGTTGCCCGGTCCGGTCGAGTTGATGGTCAGCTGGTAGGAATCGCCGAACGTGCTGTAGTAGTTGCCCGACGAAGTCTGGGTATTGCCCTTGATGAGCCTTCCGATGTTACCCTGGCTGAGCGTGGGTATCGGCACGCGCACGAGTTGCGGGTTGCTGTTGAAGTAGTCGTACGATTTGACCTGCGAGTACTGTTCGGGCGAGACGCCGGGATAGCCCATCACCGTTACCACGTCGCCGGTCTTGATTTCATTGTAATTGTCATAATGTTCCACTACGGGCAGCACTTTGGGGAGGTCGATCTTGATCATCGAGACGTCGTGTTTGTTCGATATGCGCACCACCTTGGCCGGCACCCGCAGGTCGTTGCGGGCGAAGGTAACGTCGAGGTACATATTGGCGCCTTCCACTACTTTGAAGGCCGCCCGATTGTTGATGTTCATGGCAGTGGCCGGCACCCACGAACTTACCATCTCGCGCGAGATGAAAACG
>JAISWC010000346.1 GCA_031271245.1 Tannerella sp.
CATCAGGCAGGCCGTGCTTTTTGCAGAAAAGAGAGCGGAAGAGCGCGGCATCAGCATCGGTGAAAAGCGCGGTATCAGCATTGGTGAAAAGCGTGGTATCAGCATCGGCGAAAAGCGCATGGAGAAACAAAAGCGCACTGAATTTGCCATCAAGTGCTACAGTAAAGGCATGTCGATTGCAGAGATTGCAGACCTGACGGATTTGTCCATTGCAGAGGTGAAGGAGATTATCGGCAAACTATCGTAACTTAAATATCATCCGATTATGGAAACAATTAAATTTATTTACTTACCCCAGTTGCATAACGGGGAGAATTTGAATTTTCATTTTGAATCGCTTGAGCAGATGGACAGGGCCAATCCCGCCCTGCCGGGCGTAGCGGAGCAAATCCCTGCGTATCGTGCAGCCTGCGAGGAACTGAAACGTTCGATCGATGTCTTTTCGTCCAGTGAGCTGTCAGCCGAATCTACCCGGCTTGACCTGCTTCGCGACCGCGCGTATTCGGCGCTGAAAGCCTTTCTGAAAGTATGCCTCAACGACGACGACGAAGCGAAATTCGAAGCAGCTGAACGTATCCTCGCCATCCTCCGGAATACGGAGCAGGAACTTGGCCACCCGCTTCATGTAGGACTGGCAAAGGAATCGGTCATCCTGACCAGCCTGCTGCGCAATCTCGAACCCTGTTCGGAAGACTTCGAACGGATTGGCGCAACCGGTCGCCTGAAACGGCTCGAAGACGCCAATCAGGCGTACGTCGATTTGCAATTTGAGCGGTATCTTGAAAAAAGCAACAAGCCTTCGGGCGATGTCAAGGCGGCGCGAGCCGTGGCCGATGCCGCCTACAGGGCAATTATCGACCGCATCAACGCGCAGATACTGTTGAACGGCGACGAAGCGTTTGCCCCGTATGTGAAACTGCAAAATACGCTGATTGAGAATTGCAAACACCTTTTGGCGCAACGCAGGGGACGCGCCGGAAAAAAGGACGCGGAGCAAACGGAAACCAAATGAAAAAAGGGGTACATATACTGCTGCTGTTCCTGGTCGCGGGAATAGCGGCAAGGGCGCAGCAACTTGTATTGCCGTCCGTTTTTGGCGACGGGATGGTGTTGCAGCGTCAAAGTGATGTACCTGTATGGGGCTGGGCGGCGTATTCCGACAGCGAAGTGCGGATTACGGGCAGCTGGGCGCCGGACGACACCGTCGTCGTCCGTTCCACCGGCGAAGGCGTCTGGAAAACGACCCTCCGCACAGCGGAGGCCGGCGGACCGTACACCTTGAAAGTCATCAACCGCGAGGCGGTAAAGGAATTTCGCGACGTCATGCTGGGCGAAGTGTGGCTGTGCAGCGGGCAGTCGAACATGCAATGGTCGGCGTTGCGCGGCATTGTCAATCAGGAGGCGGAAATCGCTTCCGCCCATTATCCGGATATCCGGATTTTCCATCTTCCCCGGCGCATTGCGTACACGCCTCAAAACCACTGCGACGCTTTCTGGACGCCGTGTACGCCCGAAACCATGCAGCAAACCAGCGCGGTATCCTATTTTTTCGCGCGCCGTTTGCAGGAAGCCATGCAAATTCCCGTGGGAATCATCGTGGCGGCCTGGGGAGGAACGGGATACGAAGTATGGACGAAACGCGAACTGATTGAACAGAATCCGCTGCTTAACGCCGACGTACCGCAGCAGCCGTCACCCTGGGTGCCGGTCAAACCCGGACTGACGTACAATCAGATGATTCATCCGCTGATTCCTTTTGCGATAGCGGGCGTCATCTGGTATCAGGGCGAGAATAATGTAGTCCGGTATGCTACTTACGGGCTGGGGCTTCAGACGATGATCGACGGCTGGCGCAGCGATTTCGGGAAGGAATTTCCGTTCTACCTGGTACAGATCGCTCCGTGCACGGACGACAACGACAAATCAGCCTTTCTGCGTGAACAGCAGGAATTTGTGAGCCGTTTGGTGCCGAAAACAGGGCTGGTCGTCGTTTCCGACCTGGTGGACGACGTGAAGGACGTTCATCCGCGCGACAAACAAAATGTAGGGTTGCGCCTGGCAAATCTGGCGCTTGCCGAAACGTATGGCCTGCCGCTGAAAGACTGCCGGAGTCCCCTGTTCCGTTCCATCACCTTCGAAAACAGTAAGGCCGTCATCTCGTTTGATTATGCGGAATCGGGACTGATGTGTACCGGAACGCATATTGAGGGGCTTAAAATAGCCGGCGCCGACGGACGGTATGCAGATGCGGAAGGTGTCATCCGGGGCGACAGGCTGATTGTTTCATCTCCGGAAGTGAAAAAGCCGGTGGCCGTTACGTTCTGTTTCGACGACGACACGCAGGGTAATTTGTTTTCCAAAGGCGGACTGCCGGTAGCGCCTTTCCGCACCAACCGGAACGTCGGTTTTTTCAGCCGTTAATTTTAAATGTATGAATAATATGATTGGTAACTATGTGAACCTTTTTCTGGCGATGAGTCTGGTCTGTACGGGACTGACGGCGCAGGAGGGCGTAAGGCCGCAAGTGCGCGAGAGGGCTGTAGCGCCCTTCAAGAAGGAGAAGTTCCATATCTACCTGTTGATCGGCCAGTCGAACATGGCCGGGCGGGGCGTGGTGGAGCCGCAGGACACGACGGCTCAGTACCGCATCCTGCGGATGAACCGTGCGGGCAACTGGGACAGGGCCAAAGACCCGCTG
>JAISWC010000354.1 GCA_031271245.1 Tannerella sp.
AGGACAGCGGAGCGCAACTGGTGATCTACGGAAAGAAAGGCCATGCCGAAGTGAACGGCCTGGTGGGTCAGACGAACGGAACGGCGATGGTAATCGAGAAACCGGAAGACCTGGATATCATTGACTTTCGACGAGATATTTTTCTTTTTTCGCAAACGACCAAACCGCTGGACGGCTTCGGACAGATGGTCGAAGCGATCAGTCGGCGTATTGCTCCGGGGGTGAAATTCAGCTCCTTCGATACGATTTGCCGTCAGGTGGCCAACCGTTTGCCGAACATACAGGAGTTTGCAGCCCGTCATGACTGGATTTATTTTGTGGCAGGCAGGCAAAGTTCCAACGGAAAGATGCTGTTTGAGGAATGTAAAAAGGCGAATCCTCGCACGGTATTTATCACGGAAGCGTCCGGGATTGCGGAGCCGTTGCCGTCTGCCATCCGAACCGTGGGCGTCTGCGGCGCGACATCCACCCCCAAATGGCTCATGGAAGAGGTGGCCGCCCGGATACGGGAAATCAACCGGTGAACCGAATATTGTATTAAAAAAACGAAATCCCCTTTTTCTTTCCGGGAAAAGCGTTATCTTTACACCGGATTTTTCAAAACCGTTTCACAGGATAACTGACTAAATAATAAAAGTAATGGACGACATTCCGATATACAGGCACAGGAAGCAGAATACTAACCCTCTGTAAAGAAGCTTGCATCTCTTTATGGAGTTAAATTTGTAAGGAGATAAAAAGATGGATGAAATCAAAAACAGTTTCCACGTGCTTATTGAAAACAAGAACTGGAAAGAGATAAAGCAACAGTTAAATACACTCGAACCCCTTCATATTGCCGGCATCATCGAGATGCTGGAAAAGGCAGATGCCGTGGTGTTTTTCCGCCTTCTGCCCAGGGTGCTGGCAAAAGAAACGTTCCAGCACCTTTCTCACGATGAACAGGAAGACATCATCGAGGGGCTGGCTACCAACCGCAACCAGATCGCCAGCCTGCTCAACGACCTCGACCCCGACGACCGGACAGCCTTCTTCGAAGAATTGCCCGGCAAGGTGAGCCAGCGTCTGGTGCAGATGCTCTCCAAGGAAGAACGCGAAATTGCTACGCGCCTGCTGGGATATCCGGAAGACAGTATCGGCCGTCTGATGACGCCCGAATATGTAGCGATCAAGCCTTATTTCACCGTCGAACAGGCGCTGGATCATATCCGGAAGTTCGGCCATGACTCCGAAACGCTGAATGTGATTTACGTCGTAACCGACCAGTGGAAACTGATCGACGACATCCGGATCAAGGAACTGATCCTCGCTTCGCCGGAACAGGTCATTTCGAGTATGACGGACAATCGTTTCGTGGCCCTGAATGCTTACGACGACCAGGAAATAGCCGTCAAGGTTTTTCAGGATCAGGACCGCGTAGCCCTGCCGGTCGTGGATACGGACGGGACGCTGCTGGGCATCGTGACGGTCGACGACGTGATGGACGTGGCCGAAGAAGAAAGCACCGAAGACTTCCAGAAATTTGGTGGTACGGGAGGACTGGATTTGTCGTATACCCGAAGCTCCCTGCTGGAACTGGTAAAAAAACGCGCCGGCTGGCTGACCGTTCTCTTTTTCGGCGAAATGATGACCGCTTCGGCCATGGGATTCTTCGAGCAGGAAATATCCAAAGCCGTGGTACTGGCGCTGTTTGTGCCCCTGATTATTTCAAGCGGCGGCAATTCAGGTTCCCAGGCGGCCAGTTTGATTATCCGCTCTCTTGCGCTGGACGAACTGAAACTGCGAAACTGGTGGTATGTAATGAAAAAGGAAGTACTTTCAGGACTGCTGCTGGGCTCGATACTGGGCATTGTCGGCTTTTTACGCATCCTGATCTGGCAGCAGGCCGGGTTCTACGATTATGGCGAACACTGGCCGTGGATCAGCGCCAGCGTATCCCTTTCGCTGATTTTTATTGTTCTCTGGGGGACGCTGTCCGGATCGATGATTCCCTTTGTCCTCAAACGCGCCGGACTTGACCCGGCTACCGCTTCCGCGCCCTTTGTCGCAACGCTGGTCGACGTGACCGGACTGGTTATCTATTTTACCATCGCAGCCTTATTTTTGGGAGGAAAATTATTATAATGTCGGCGCTAAAGATTTATATTATAACAGTTTATGCTGACTCAGGCGATCATCTTGCCCGGAGTCTGATTTGTTAAACAAACATAAACTTTGTTTATTCCGTGTCTGCGATGAAAAGAATATATATATTTGCAGTCACTTAATCGGTAAAGCAGATATGTAAACAATAATGAATGTGTAAATGAATTTGTCAATGAAGGATATAGCCAATGCATTGAACGTATCCAAAACGACGGTGTCGTGGGTTTTGGCCGGTCAGGGCGATAGGCGGAAAATCAGTTTGTCCACGCAGGAGAAGATTTTGGCGTATGCCAGGAAGGTGAACTATCAACCTAACCTGCTCGCCAGAAGTCTGACTAATGGCAGCAGTAACACGCTGGGACTGGTGATTCCCTCCATCGACGACGAATTTTATGCGCATATTGCCAGGGAAGTAGAGATGGAAGCCGAAAAATACAGCTATTCACTGACTTTTTGCAGTTCGGAAACAGACCCGAAACGGGAAAGCCGAATCATACGGATGTTGAAGTCGAAGCGGGTGGACGGTTTGATTATTGCGCCAACAAAGCATTCGAGGGAAGAACTGGACATTTTGGTGGAGGAAAAGTATCCGTTTGTATTGATAGACCGTTATTTTCCCGAACTGGACACCAATTATATCATTCTTGACAACGAGGGAAGCAGTCATCAACTTGTAACCCGGCTTGTCCGGGACGGCCGGAAAAAGATTGCTCTGATTACCTCGGACACGCATCTGCTGGTGATGAATCTGCGACGCGACGGATACAGGCGGGCGCTGTCGGAAGCGGGGTTGCCGGCCATTCCGGCACTATACGGCGAAGTGAAGCGGGGCGAATACGTGACGGATATTATCCGCGTGCTGGATGGAATCTTTACGGAGGTTCCCGATGTAGACGGTTTTTATTTTTCAACTCACTATCTGGCAATGGAAGCGTTGAGATATTTCTACAGGCATGGTATGGATATTACGGAGAAAATCGGGTTAGCCTGTCTGCATACCGTGTCGAGTTTTGAAATTCTGGCGCCACGAATGTACATTGCCGAACAGCCCATACGGGAAATCGGACGGCAGGCGGTGCAGATACTGGTGAATGAGTTGAAAAGCGCTGACAGGGAGAAAACGAAAATGGTGTTACCTGCGGTTATGAACTTTAACGAATAATGTTTTTTTGGGGAAAACATAACCGGCAAAACTGATTTATGCAAATAAAAATCAATCCGGCGTCGGGAAACTCTTCCCCATCTTCGACCACTACGGCAGCATCAACACCCGAACGCTCGACGAGGAAACGGCTACTCTCGACAACCTCCTGCGCGAACTCGCCTCCGCCACGGCTTCCGCCTGTGTCCGGACGCTCGCACTGACGGACTGGACGGAACAGTTGGACATGGAGAACAGAAAGTTCAAGGACCTGATGCAGGCA
>JAISWC010000355.1 GCA_031271245.1 Tannerella sp.
TTCCTTCTGATCCGGTTTCGACTTCGTATACAACTTGCGGTAGATCTCGGCTGCACCATAATATTCGCCGAGACGCTGCTTCTCTTCCGCCTGACTCAGTTTCGGCGTTTTACATCCGAAAAACAGGCCTAACACCATGCATCCCAACAAATAAATCCCTATATTCCGTTGTCTCGTCATAACATTATTAACGCATAAGCCAGGCACTTATTGCTTGATGAAGCAGGAAAAGGAACGAGCCTCCCGTACCGGTGGTACGAGGTGTTCGTACCGGCGATACTAACCTCTGCTTCCGGAATAAGGCCGCTACAATCCTGCGACCGTGACGGTTTTCCCGTCTACGGTTTCCTTCTTCAGTTACAGTTGTATTACAAGTTTCTGTTTCTTCGTTTGGGGACGCTCACTCCCACTCGATCGTCGAAGGCGGTTTGGAACTGATGTCGTAGACGACCCGGTTTACGCCTCTCACCTTATTGATGATCTCGCTCGACACTTTCCCCAGAAAGTCATACGGCAACTGCGCCCAGTCGGCCGTCATGGCGTCGGTAGACGTCACGGCGCGTAGCGCCACGGTATACTCGTAGGTACGCTCGTCGCCCATCACGCCCACCGAACGTACCGGCAACAAAATCGTTGCCGCCTGCCATACCTTGTCATACAGGTTCCACGACCGCATCAGCGAAATATAAATATCGTCGGCTTCCTGCAGGATATGCACTTTCTCCGCCGTCACGTCGCCCAGGACACGGATGCCCAGTCCCGGCCCGGGAAACGGATGACGCCTGATCAGATGCGGCATCATGCCCAGTTCCAGGCCCACACGGCGTACCTCGTCCTTGAACAGCGAACGTAGCGGCTCCACCAGTTTCAGATGCATCTTCTCCGGCAGACCGCCTACGTTGTGGTGGCTTTTGATCACCGTCCCCGTGATGGAAAGCGATTCGATTACATCGGGATAGATCGTACCCTGTCCCAGCCATTTGACGCCTTTCAGCTTGCGGGCTTCCTCTTCAAACACGTCAATAAACCCTTTCCCGATGATCCTGCGCTTTTCTTCCGGGTCGGCCACTCCCGCCAGCCGGCTGTAGAAGAGGTCTTCCACCTTGACGCCAGTCACGTTCAGTCCCAGATGTTCGTAGTCCCTGAGTACGTGCTTAAATTCATTCTTTCGCAGCAAACCGTGGTCAACGAAGATACATGTCAGGTTTTTACCGATCGCCCTGTTCAGCAGCACGGCCGTGACCGACGAATCCACGCCGCCGGAAAGCGCCAGAATCACCCTGTCGTCACCCAGCCGGTCTTTCAGTCCGGCGACGGTCGATTCGATGAACGAAGCCGGCGTCCAGTCCCGTTTGCAGCCGCAAATGCGGAGGAAATTGTCGAGCAAGCGGGTGCCATCGTTCGTGTGATATACTTCCGGATGAAACTGCACACCCCAGGTATTTTCGCCGGATATCCGGTAAGCTGCCGTTGCCACGTCGTCCGTGCCGGCCACCGCCTGAAATGCCGCCGGTAGCCGCGTAACCGTGTCTCCGTGCGACATCCAGACCTGCGCGCCGGCATGAATCCCCTGCAATAGCGGGTCGTTCCCGTCCACCGATGTCAGATGGGCGCGGCCATATTCGCGAGTCTCCGCCGATTCTACCCTGCCGCCCGCCTCGCAGGCCATCAACTGTGCACCGTAGCAGATGCCCAGGGTCGGGTATTTCCCGCGCAAACGCGCCAAATCTGTCCGGAAAGCCCCGGCATCATTGGTTGAGTACGGGCTGCCGGACAGAATCACGCCTTTCACTCCCGTCGCATCCTCCGGAAAACGGTTGTACGGCAAAATCTCGCAATAAGTGTTCAACTCCCTGATTCTACGACCAATCAACTGCGTCGTTTGCGAACCGAAATCAAGAATAATAATTTTTTCGTACATGAATAAATATGCTGAAATAAGACGAGGCAAAATTACATGAAAATCCTGCGATTTCCAAGTGCGAAATGAACGGGTGCAATCATCGGCAGTTTCGGACAATTGCAGGAATGGTTTTTCGACTTTAGGAAACTGAAGTCACACATCGACATACTTCGCATCTTTTCGCCCTCTATCCCGACGATGATAGTATGTTTGCTAAAATCCGTCAAATAACCCGTTGAAACATGAATTGACTTTCCGGAATTTCCGTTTTCTTAACTAAAAGTCCCCGATTGTGTACCCTAAAGGATCTGTATAGGATCTGTACAGGATGTGTATAGGATCTCCTTAGGCATTTTTTCGGCTCACATTAACGTATGGGGATCAATTTTTACTTTTATATCAAAATATCTGTCAAGAAGAATGCCGGGTACCGTAATTGACCTGAAAACAGTTTAGTCTCCGTTCTTTTCGCCACATATCCACCGCCTGGTCGCAGTCGTCAAGTACAAATTCAATACCGTACTTGCCCGAGATTTCACGGTCGAAAATCTCTCTCTTGACGGTAGCATCCTTGCGGAAGTCTTTTGCTCTGCGCATCCATAACTGATGATAAGGTATGGCAAATTTGGCAAGAAATTGCAGGGTGGGTTCACGCAAAGTTTCTTCGCGTCCCGACAGCAGTAAAATGTGGTAGCCATTTGCGGCAAAGACTTTTAATACACTTGCTACCGCTTCGTTCAAATCATCCCTGTCACATTCGGAAGTGCTGTAAGGGTTGCGGTGACCCGTCAGCGCCAGCGTACCGTCCAAAGCACACAGAATCGCTCCGGGAAGATTGGCATCCCGTTTTTTAGCCTTGTATCCTGTTCGCCTCATGGGACGGGGAGAAAAATCGAATGTTTTTTTCAACGTCTCCAGTTCGCCGACAAACCGTCTGATGACCTGTTCGGGAACATGTCGACCCGTTTCCGCATACCGCTTTTCACAGCGAACGATCAATTCGTCCACATCACATTCGAAAATCCTGAACGATATGTCAGCCATCGAATTGAACTTTTTGATATAATGGTTCAGGTATTCGGCCCGGCAATGGGTCGCGTCGAGCAGAACACCGTATCTTTTACGAAGCACTGTTTCAATCATATTGTCAAGCATTTCCGAAAGTAAAAATTCTTCGTAGCCCGACAAAACCGAACCGTTGAAGTTCATCATACGGAGATCGTCGCGACTGAGGCGCATCCAGTTTTTCTCCGTATGGATAAAATGTTCGGCAAAAGTGCTTTTTCCCGACCCGGGAGCGCCGACCAACAGCAGTATTTGAGGATTCCTTTTCATGTCCCCTGCAATTTTATATCTAAAACCATTTGCGTTTCTTTTTGATGAATAGCCGTGCAAAGATATACATACGAGCGTAGAATTGTTCCGTTTTTTTGAATTCCGATTAAAAAAATCCGCGTAATAATTGCACCCTTCAAAAAAAATATTTACTTTCGCGGCGATATAGAATAGTGTAACTTACATATCAAGTAACAAGTAACAAGTATGTATTTTTAAATAGAAACACGTTATGAAAAGACAGGTTATCAGCGTGCATTTTGATTATCTGCACAACGAAGCGCATGTGGAACTGAATAAAGCAGTGATTACCGCGATAGATAGATACAACTCCGTACTGCTCGGCATCGGAGACATATACGCGGGTTACAGACAGTTCGTGACTACGGAAATATCCCTTCGCGACATGATGTGCAGAAACGAATGCACGATCGGGATTCATGCGCAGGATCGTGTCCGTAGCAGTCTCTTCCGCGGAATGTTCGACGCCGTCAGGTCCGGAACGAACCACTTTGATGCCGAAAAACGCGAGGCAGCCGGGAAACTCTTCCCCATCTTCGACCACTACGGCAGCATCAACACCCGAACGCTCGACGAGGAAACGGCCACTCTCGACGACCTCCTGCGCGAACTCGCCTCCGCCACGGCTTCCGCCTGTGTCCGGACGCTCGCACTGACGGACTGGACGGAACAGTTGGACATGGAGAACAGAAAGTTCAAGGACCTGATGCAGGCA
>JAISWC010000005.1 GCA_031271245.1 Tannerella sp.
TTTTGCGTGCCTTAATACGATATGTTTTTCCCGATTTTGCTTCAAATTCCACAAAATTCTCTCCCGACGAACTGCACGGAACTTCCTTGTTTCCTTCCCAAACGCTGACAGGCGTTTTAGTACGTAGCCGGCAGGTTTTGTCGTAATTTGCTTTGAGCGATGCTTTCGACAGTTTTCCGTCTTTCCAGGCAATATCGATTTCGTAACCGCCACGCGCCCGAAGACCTTTGACTGCGCCGGTTTTCCACTGTTCGGGCAATGCCGGAAGCAGTGAAATTTCTCCACTGTGGCTTTGCATCAGCATTTCGGCCATTCCGGCTGCGACGCCCTGAATTGCCTGATTGCCTTCGAACGAGGGTGTGATACGACTGTCTTCCGCATAAGGATGAAGACTTACGTCGGTAATCATCCTGTGTAAATCGTTATATGCCAAATCGGGTTCTTCCAGACGCGCCCGCAAACTGATTCGCCATGCGCTTGTCCAGCCCATATTGTCAGGACCTCTACGTTTCAGCGTTGTTTTCACGGCTTCGGCAAGTTCGGGAGTTTTCCGGAGGGTAATATCATCGTCGGGATAAACGGCGATAAGGTGCATTATGTGCCTGTGCGTTACCTCGTGTTCGTCGAAATCGTAAAACCATTCCTGCAACTGTCCGTGTTTTCCTATTTTGTGCGGCGGCAACTGTTTGAACGCCGATTCCGCCTGAGATTGCAATTCCCTGTCGATATCGAGCGTTTCCGTTGCTTTCACGAAATTACGTAAAAGATTGCGTACAAGTTGAATGTCGCCGGCAGAAGCAAAAGACAGGGCGGCTACGTTCCCTTTTTCATCGACGAATTTGTTTTCCGGCGAAGAGGCAGGACAGGTAACAAGGTAACCCGATTCGGGGTCTTTCACCAGCCAGTCGAGAATAAATTCCGTCGAGCCTTTCATCAGGGGATAAATCCGGCGCAGGTATTCAGGGTCGGGATCATATTCGTAATGCTCGTACAGTTGCTGCATCAGCCATGGGCCGGCCATGGGCCACATTGCATGCAGAGCGTAACGTCCCAGCGGCGCCGTATAAAACCAGATATCCGCTCCATGTCCCGAACACCAGCCGCGACAGCCGAAAAGGTCTTTGGCGGTGCGCTCTCCCGCCTGCGCAAGATTCTCGACAAAAAGCACCAGCGATTCGTTCACATTCGGCAGGTTAGTGTTTTCGACGGGCCAGTAACATTCCTGGATGTTAATGTTGAGCGTCCAGCGTCCCTGCCATCGTCCCTGCAGATTGTCGAGCCAGATGTTGTGATTGTTGAATGCCAGTGTTCCTTCCCGCGCTCCGGCAAGTAAAAGATAACGTCCATACTGGAAATAACGCGCTTCGTAGGCAGGGTTTATCAATCCTTTCCGGATGGTATCCATTGCCTGCGAGGTTGTCAGCGAGGGAACGGGGTCGGCGCCGAGGTCAAGTTTGCAGGCGGCAAAAAGCGGACGGTAATCGTCGAAATGTCTCTTTAAGAGTTCCGGATACGGAAGTTTTGCTGCGTTGGAGAGATAATCGCCGCAGCGCTGTTTTTCATCGGCGGAAACATCGTTCCAACTGACCCAGTTGGTGGCTCCGGCTAAAACCAGCGTCACGGCGTCGGCATTGACAACCGTCAGTTTGTCGTCCTCGGATTTTATGGAGCCGCCTTCATGCAAGATTTTCAACCGTGACTGCCATTTCATTTGCGGAGGCAGAATAATCCATGGATCGCCATGGTACGTTCCGGCGTATTCCGAAATCGTTGTCCCTTCCATGACGATTTCATCGCCTTCGACACGGGTTTTCGCAGATGGCTGCAACGAAGTGAACCATGTTGAAAAACTGATTTTCGCTTTCCGGTCGGCTGTCAAGCGAATGGCAATCACCTGATCGGGATAACTTGCGAATACCTGACGCGAATAATTCACACCGTCAAACTGATACGAAACATTGACAAGCGCGTTGTCCATGTCGAGTTCGCGGTGATAGTTTTTTGCATCGGGAAGCGGGTGTCCGTAATCAATATTGAGCCGTCCCATAGGCTGGTAAAACTGGGAATGTGTCGGCTGTCCGCTCAATTTTTCCGCCTCCTTATCGGCATTGACATAATCGCGGGCAAAAATCAACTCCCTGACTTTTTTTAATGTTTCAGGCCCATTTGCAGGATTGGGATTGTAGGGACCGCCGGTGTAAAGTGTTTCATCGTTGAACGCAATCACTTCGTGGTCGGTGTTGCTCGGAATCATGGCGGCAAAACGCCCCGTACCGATGGGCAACCCTTCCCAGTACTTGGTGGCGGGAACATCGTACCACCACTTCATCGGAACCTGATCGACGGTAATTTCATTCTTGTCCGTGCAGGACACCCATATCATACAAACGGCTAATAAGCAATAAGTTTTTTTCGTATTCATGCAGTTGTACTTTTTAAGTATGCGGGTTACACGGAGGAAGACGGAAAATGTATTGTATTTCCTTCATGCAACCCGCAACAAAGTTAATGATTAATTTTAGAATCAATGCGTGTATCCCGGATTCTGTTCCGGTTTAACTTCAATGTTCCGTTCGATTTCCGAGAAAGGAATTGGCCATAGGTTATGATAATCTTGTATGGACGTGCCGGCAGCTTCAAAAACTTCTCCTCCTTTACCATTATATCGCTGTTTCAAAAAAACATCGTATCTTTGCCACCAGATACGAAAGTATTTAGCTGTTCTACGGATCGTGCGCTAACGGGAGGAGAGAAATCTCCTCACTGTTTTTTATATAGTAGCCTTACTTCCCCAATACTACGCATGATGATAGACGAATCGATCAGGGTCACCACAGGCATCGTGCCGGGCTCGTGCTGCGCGGTAGGCGTGGTGTCGGGAACGGTTATTCCCAGTTTCACGCGATCCTCGTCGGTCACATTTTCGTTAAAGCGCAGGAACGCATTCCTATTTTTAAATGAATATAATAAGGTGATTTATTGACGATAAAATCCTCTCCGTTCGGCCTCCGAGCGGAGCGCGACGGAAATTCGGCAAAACGCGACAAAGAGTTGGCGACACGTCGCGCCGGTTTAGCGCCGCGTGTCGCCGGTTTAGCGCCACGTGTTGCTGATTTAGCGCCGTGTGTCGCCGGTTTGGCACCGCGTGTTGCTGACTTAGCGCTGCGTGTCGCCGGTTTAGCGCCTCGTGTCGCTGACTTGACGCCGCGTGTTGCTGATTTAGCGCCGTGTGTCGCTGACTTAGCGCCGTGTGTTGCCGATTTAGCGCGATGCGGCGCTGATTTGGCACCGCGTGTCGCTATCCGGAGAATGCGTAGTTTTTGTCATGTAAGGCAAGCATTTTGAGTTTGAAAAATTGCTGATCCCTATATCTATAAGCCTGTCTTTTCATTGTTTTTATCTTATTGTTTATTCCTTCAGGTTTGGCGGTAGATATGTGACAGTCATACCATGCCAGTATCCCCCATCTGCGAGTTTTGAGGGTATTCTTGCATGGATAATACGTTTGACGGGGTGGCATCTCAAAAAAAAAAAAGATTTAGCCCCTACATTTGACTGTGATTGTGCCATTTTCGCAAAAATAGCTATATTTGTGGCCGTCTATCAAAAATAACGTATGGAGAATAAAGAACAGTTGGAACAATTTATTGCCCATCTCAAACGGCTTGAGCAATTGACGGAAGATATTCGTGAAAGGGAGATTTATCCGGTTGCCTTTTTTAGCGAAGCCTTTGATATTACCAACCGGATGCAGGCGCTGCTGCACCGGATGGAAGTTTCGGAAGTGGCGCTGTTTGAGCGGCAGATGAAGGTGCATGAGGCGCAAATCCAGTCCATGGGATACTTTTCGGAATATATGGCGTCATCCTCCGGCACGCCGTCGCCCGAACCGCGCGAAATCCTGCTGCCGCCTCCCCCGCCTCCCCCCCCCGCGCCGGGAAAGCCGGCGGCCGCCAGTCCGCTTCCCCCGCCGCCCCCTCCGCCGCCGCCCAAACGGACGATGGAGAAACCGGATGGCTGGCTCAATGAAACAATCGAGAAAAACAGGCTGGCCGATTTGCGGAAAGCCTTCACGCTGAATGACCGGTTCCGTTTCTGCCGCGACCTGTTCGGAAAGGACGAAAGCCTGATGAGCCGGACCATCGCCGAACTGAATATGAAGGATTCGTATGAAGCATCGGTAGCGTATCTGCGGGAGCGGTTCGACTGGAATTTTGAGGACGCGACGGTGGCCGAATTTGTCGCCGTGCTGGAGAAACGTTTTTCCCGATAAGCCTTTTCGCCCATGGCCAAACTGTTTCTCATACCCACTCCCGTCGGCAACCTCGAAGACATGACGTTCCGGGCCGTTCGCCTGCTGAAGGAAGTCGATGTAATCCTGGCCGAGGATACGCGAACCAGCATGATTCTGCTGAAACACTACGGCATCCGAAACCGCCTGCACTCGCACCACAAGTTCAATGAACACCGGCAAACGGAACAAATTGCGGAACGCATCCGCGGCGGCGAAAACATGGCGCTGATTTCCGACGCCGGGACGCCGTCCGTCTCCGACCCCGGTTTCCTGCTCGTGCGCGAATGTGTGCGGCAGGGCGTGGAAGTGGAATGTCTGCCGGGAGCCACGGCCTTTGTGCCGGCGCTGGCCGTTTCCGGTTTGCCGAACGACCGCTTTTGTTTTGAGGGCTTCCTGCCGCTCAAAAAAGGACGGCAAACGCGCCTCCGGGCGCTGGCAACGGAAGAACGGAGCATGGTCTTTTACGAATCGCCCTTCCGCCTGCTCAAAACGCTGACCCAGCTGGCCGAAACGTTCGGCGAAGACCGGGCGGCGTCCGTCTCGCGGGAACTGTCCAAGCGCTTCGAACAAACCGTCCGCGGCGCCCTCAAAGATCTCCTGCTCCATTTCTCCGTAAACGAACCGAAGGGTGAATTTGTTATTGTAGTAGCCGGATTCAAAAAGTAAAACATTATATTAACCAGATATGTATATAAAAAAAATGCTATTGTTGTGCTGCTGTATGGCACTGCTGACGTCCTGCATTGAACAGTCGGCCAAATACAGGAAACTGAAAAGTGAAAACG
>JAISWC010000061.1 GCA_031271245.1 Tannerella sp.
AACCTTCTGATCCGTAGTCAGATGCTCTATTCAGTTGAGCCACGGGGCCTCCTTCTTTCAAATTTTACGGCTGCAAAGATACGACTTGTTTTTGTATCTCCAAATAAATTCACTCAAAAAAACCGCGGTTAAACAGCAGGTATCCGATGTTCAGGCCGAAATTGAAACTGTTTTTCGGATGGCTGTACCCGTTGGCAAACAGACTGACCGATACGAACGGCAATTGCAGTACCAGCGATGTTTCCGCCATGTACTCGAACGAATCAAACGATTCGAATGCCTTTCCGTAATGCGGATAGTCCGTATTCGTTTCCGTCGAAAACAGCTCTTTCCTGATCGGCTGGACGGGCATGAAACCGTACAGTTCCACCCGCAGGTGGAAAAACCTGTTCAGCATGAAGACGGGCATGATTCCGGCCGCAAGGTATTGACCGGCACGAAACGACTCGTTGAAAACGACTTTGCTGTGAGGTGTCGGGGTAAATGCCGGCGCCTGCAATATCGAAGCCGTATAATTGCTCATCAGTCTTTTAGTGGAAAAGAGGGCTTCGCCCATCAAACCCAGCCGGACGGTCTGGCTCAGGGCGGGATAGTTCAGCCACCGTCCCCTGAGCTGTATCCACCTGTGCGAACGGTTTTCGGCAGACAGCCGGTTGAACGGCTGATACGATTCCCGGCCGGAAAGATATTGCGCCAGCAGGAACTGCTGTTTTCCGGAGGTGGGATACTGTTTGAAGTTCAGCGAATTTTGTTCCAGCCGCAAAAAGGCATGAAACAGGTCGTAATGACTTCTGTCAAATTCCGAAGCGTCATACGACGCGGAGCGGGTCTGAAAATAGCTGTCGCTCATGCGTCCGAAGGCCACCCCGATTTCGGCTTTGGAACGTTTCAGGAAAGGCCATCCCGTTTTCAGCTTGACAAACTTTTCCCGCTGCCTGATAAACGCAGGCAGCAGGTCTTCGTAAAACAGGGACTGGCTTTGCGAATAGTTGCGCGACGAGTAGACGCCCTGCAAATGCAGGTACATCGGGAGGCGGGTGGGCATGTAGATACGGCCGTCCAGCGAGACGCCGCTGTACGAATTGCCCATCTGGAAATCGGCATGAAGCTCGGTGGCATACTCGCTGAGTTGCCGGTAGCCGATACCCAGATACAGTTGGTTGGCCTGATGGGAAGAGATATTCCCTCCGATGGCGACCTTTATTTCGTCACTCATCCTGACATCCAGATACAGGTCGAAGTTCCTGCTTTTGCGGTTATAGACTGCCTTCGGGATGATTTCCCTGATTTTCGAGTCGGACAGTATTTTGAAATAGGCGCGTTTAAAGGTTTCCATCGAAAACTCTCCGTCGATGTCTCTGCGGAGCTGCACGTCGATGTATTTTCGCTGTGCATCCGAAACGCCCGTGATGTATATGTTTTTGAATCTCAGGGGAGGCAAACTCTCTCTGTAGGCCTGCCGGCGCCGGGCGAGGTCTTCCGGATCGACGCGCACCGTCACCCGCTGCCGGATGGAATCCATCAGTGCCAGCGTCCGTCTGTACCCGATTTCCATCAACTCCTGCGCCCGCTGGAAATCCAGCAGCGAAACGTCCGGGAAATCGAACCATATCCTCATCCCGTCTTCTTCCTCTACTGTATAGTCCGTGTGCTGCATGATCATCTTTTCAAGCTGGCTGACGGGATTTTCGGAAGGGTGTGTCCGCTGTCCCACGACAGCCGAACCGAAAATAAAATCCGGGTGAAATTCTTCCTTCATCACCTCGACCGGGAAATTGTTGTAAATCCCGCCGTCGAACAGCGGAACGCCGTTTTTCCATATCGGCTTGAAAACAAACGGAAATGTCATCGAAGAACGTACGGCGTCTCCCAGATCGCCGTTTCGCCAGACAATCGCTTTCTTGTTGTATATGTCCGAACTTATGCAGCGGAAAGGGACAAACAGGGCGTCGAAGTTCCAGGCCGATTTGGCCGTTGCCTGCGCATACAAACCCACGAACGCCTGATTCATCTGTATCGGGTCAACCAGGCTTTGCGGCAGGAGCTGCGTTTTCACCGTGTGCAGGGAATCGGACAAATCAATGGAGAAACGCATAAAATCGGGCGTGTCGTCGGGTTTCTTGAAATAATAGATGTAATTGCCTTCGACGTCGCCCCGCTGCCAGTACCCAAATTCGTCCGACAGGATCAATGCAAGCATTTCGTCCGGCGTATAGCCCGTCGCATACAAACTGCCGATAATCGCGCCAATGGATGTCCCGGACACATAGTCGATCGGCACCTGATTCTCTTCCAGGGCCTTGATAACTCCTATGTGCGCCGCTCCCTTTGCACCGCCACCGCTCAATACCAGCCCCACCTTCTGGGCACGCATCAGCGGCGAACAAAGTAACAACATCCATCCAAAAACTGCAATCCGGCGTCTCATCTTATTTCCTGATTCTGTCCCCAAAGATAAAGATTTTATTTTGTACTGCGACAAAACATTTTCTTCCTTTGATTGTTTATTTATTGTATATGTCAGGAAGGAAAATACCCACCTTCCGAATTATGTTCGCTTGGCGGTCCGGTTTTATATCTTTTTAAAATTGTTTTTACTTCATAGGCCCTCCGGATTTGAAAAGTGAATAAAAAAAGCCACTCTTGTGCCTGCGGCACAGAGTGGCTTTACTTTATCATACTGCATGCGGCATGGTTTTGTGCATTGTCTACAGAGTAATTGCACCCCATTTTTAGGATGCAATTCAAATGGTCGCACCCGCTACCCGCGACCCTTCGGTGACGGCTTATCGTCCACCCCATTTTCCCGTCCAAAGTCCGGAAATCCCCCAAGAGATAAAAAAATCTCTCGAAGGATGGAAACTGTCTCTCGAGAGATTCACGCAGCATCGCTCAAGAGATGGAGTACCCGTCCCGACCCTGTCATCCTTGCTTTTTACCCCCATTCCGGCCTCTCTCAAACAACCGAAACTAATATGGAACGATCCGGAAACTTCTTAACCACAAAGGACACCATGTTGCTTTGTGTCCTTTGTGTAAAACCTTTGTGCCCTTTGTGGTTAAGTCAAAAAACGACATTTTGGAATGCACCCTCCCGCAGGGACATAAATGCTCTCCTGAAAAGTAGAAATTTACGGAGATCGAAGTGGATGCATTTCAAAATTTTTGTGCAGGGTATTGCACAATCAAAAAATTACCTGTACTTTTGCCCCGAAATTAGACAAATGAATTTCTTCCTTAGCTCAGTTGGTTAGAGCATCTGACTGTTAATCAGAGGGTCCTTGGTTCAAGTCCAAGAGGAAGA
>JAISWC010000111.1 GCA_031271245.1 Tannerella sp.
GCGCGTTCCGAACCACATACGTTTGCCCTTCATCCAGGGTGATTTCCGCACTCACCGCACTTAGCGGAAGTTCGATCATTTCCGTCAGGCGGTCGAAATCGCTCGGATTTTCGACCGTGACGCGCAGCGTCTCTTCCGGCGTACATGCCGTCAGGACGGCTGCCGCACACCACAGGACAACGGTCTTTTTCATGCCTGTTTACCTCAGTTTGTCGGCCGTGAAGGTATCCATGTCGTCGTACGCCAGGTTTTCGCCGCACATCGCCCAGATAAAGCTGTAACTGGCTGTTCCGGCAGCCGAATGAATCGACCACGAGGGCGAAATGACGCCCTGCTCGTTGTGCAGGAAAAGATGGCGCGTCTCCTGCGGCTGTCCCATGAAATGACATACCGCCTGCTGTTCGGGCACCTTGAAATAGAAATACGCCTCCATCCGGCGCGAATGGGTATGCGGCGGCATCGTATTCCACACACTGCCCGTCTGAAGTTCCGTCAGACCCATCTGCAACTGGCAGCAGGGCACGATTTCATTCAGGATAAGCTGGTTGATGATCCGTTCGTTCGACGTTTCCGGCGCTCCCAGATGGCGCGAGCGACGCATCCCGGCGGTGATCAGCGTCGTGGGATAGGCCGTATGCGCCGGCGACGAGGCAAAATAAAATTTGGCCGGCCGGGCGGCGTCTCTGCTCGAGAAATAAACGTCTTTCGCTCCGCGTCCGATGTAGACCGTATCCTTGTAGGCCAGTGCGTATTCCGTGCCGTCCACCGTCACGCTGCCTTCGCCTTCGATGCAAATCACGCCCGCCTCGCGCCGTTCGCAAAAATATTCCGAACGAATCAGTTCCACCGGTTCCAGTTTGATGCGTTCGTTCACCGGATAGATGCCGCCGACGATCAGACGGTCGTTATGCGTGTAAGTCATCAGCACGCTGTCCGCCTCAAAAAATTTCTCCACTAAAAATTCTTTTCTCAATTGCCGGGTATCATACCGTTTCACATCGTCGGGATGTGTTCCCCAGCGTTCTTCAATACTTGTTCTCATCTCGTTTAACCTTTAATATTCATTAATAATGCTGTTTTGAGCGCCTAAAAGTATAAATTATATTCGAAAGTGGAGGTAGCCACGGGTGAAATATAGATATTTTTAATACATTTGCCCCGCAAATGAATGATCGAAAAAAAACAGGACAGGATGAAAAAAGTTTTTGTCAGTGGATGTTACGACATGCTGCACAGCGGCCATGTCGCATTTTTTGAGGAGGCTGCGAGTCACGGCGAACTGTACGTGGGCATCGGTTCCGACAAGACCGTCAGTGAGTTGAAAGCCCGCAAACCGGTTAACACGGATGCGGAACGGCTGTACATGGTGAAGGCGCTCCGGGCGGTGAAAGACGCCTGGATCAACAGGGGCAGCGGAGTGATTGACTTCCTGGAAGAAATCAGGGCGCTCCGGCCGGACATTTTTTTTGTGAACAGCGACGGCCACAGTCCGGTGAAGGAGCGGCTTTGCAGGGAGCTGGGCATTGAATACCTGGTGAGCAAACGGATTCCACACGGCGCCCTGCCGGTGCGTTCCACGACCGCCCTGCGCGAAGAATGCCGCATCCCCTACCGGCTTGACCTGGCCGGCGGGTGGCTGGACCAGCCTTTTGTCAGCAAGCATCATCCGGGCGCCGTCCTGACCATCGGCATTGAACCGGACTACGAGTTCAACGACCGCAGCGGCATGTCCACCAGTTCGCGCAAGAAAGCCATCGAACTCTGGCACACGGATATTCCGGAAGGCGACAGGGAAAAACTGGCCAGGACCCTGTTTTGTTTTGAAAATCCGCCGGGCACCACATACGTCAGCGGTTCGCAGGACGCGCTGGGGATTGTCTATCCGGGTCTGAACCGGCTGTATTACCGGGGTGACTACTGGCCGGAAAGCATTGAATCGGCCGACAGCCCGGAACTGTTGAAATGGATGGAGGAACGGATATGGCTGCTTCCGCTGTTCCCGCGGATCGCCACGTACGACGTGCTGGCCGATACGCGGATCACCCCGGAGGGCGCGCTCCGGCTCAGCCGGGCAGCCGACGACTGCTGGCAGGCGCTTCTTTCGAAAGATGCTGCTGCGTGGGGCAAGGCTTGTTCCGCCAGTTTCGATGCGCAGACGGCCATGTTTCCGAATATGGTGACGCCGGAGATTCTCTCCGTACTGGAAAAATACAAACCGGACGTGTATGGCTGGAAACTGAGCGGCGCCGGTGGCGGCGGCTACTTTGTTTTCGTCAGCGAACAGCCCGTCCCGAATGCAATACAAATCCGAATAAGAAGAAAAACGTTATGAAAGGCATTGTACTGGCCGGAGGAGCCGGCACCCGTCTGTATCCCATCACCAGGGGAATTTCCAAGCAACTGATTCCCATTTACGACAAACCGATGATTTACTATCCGGTATCCGTGCTGATGCTGGCGGATATCCGTGAGATTCTGATTATTTCGACTCCGCAGGATTTGCCCGGATTTCAGCGTCTGCTGGGCGACGGATCGGAACTGGGCATCCGGTTCGACTATGCGGAACAGCCTTCGCCGGACGGGCTGGCGCAGGCCTTCCTGATCGGAGCGGATTTCATCGGCAGCGACAGTGTCTGTCTGGTTCTGGGCGACAATATCTTCTACGGACAGGGTTTCACCGGCATGTTGCAGGAGGCCGTCGCCTGTGTCGAGCGGGAACACAAGGCCACCATCTTCGGTTATTACGTGAACGACCCCGAACGTTACGGCGTTGCCGCCTTCGACGCGCAGGGCAATGTGTTGAGCGTGGAAGAAAAACCGGAACATCCGAAATCGAATTATGCCGTTGTCGGGCTTTATTTTTATCCAAACAAGGTGGTCGACATCGCGCGGACCATCACGCCTTCCGCTCGCGGAGAACTGGAAATCACTTCCGTCAATCAGGCCTTTCTGGAGACCGGGAGACTGAAAATGCAGCTGCTGGGACGGGGATTTGCCTGGCTGGATACGGGAACGCACGCATCTCTGTCGGAAGCCTCTACGTTTGTCGAGGTCATCGAGCGCCGGCAAGGGTTAAAAATTGCCTGTCTGGAAGAAATTTCCTACGTAAAAGGATGGATTGATGCCGCCCAATTAGAGAAAAACGCATCTCCCATGCGCAAAAATCCATACGGACAATACCTTATGAAACTGATTGCAAACAGTATATGATCTGATCTTAGGTGCTGTCAGGCTCCGGACACATGGCCCAAAACCCTGTAAAAATCCCCGGTTTTTCCGGGAAAGATCCCCGGTTTTTCCGGGAAAGATTCCCGATTTTTCCGGAAAAATCCACAATTTTCCCGGAAAGATTCCTGATTTTCCCGGAAAGATTCCCGATTTTTCCGGAAAGATTCTCGATTTTCCCGGAAAAATTCCCAATTTTCCCGGAAAGATTCCCGATTTTTCCGGAAAGATTGCGGATTTTTCCGGGAAAATTTGCCCTGTACAATCTGCTTTTATCCTTAAAACATTGCACCCGTTGAAACAGGGGTAAAAGCGTTATACATACCGGCATAATAAGGGTAGGCGAGATTTTTCACATCAAAATTCACCTTTTATTTGTCGTGCTGAAAAAAAAGATATATCTTTGTTGCCAGATTTGTGGGACACTAATTTCATTTCGTTCCACGAAGATAAAATACAAATTGGCGAATGTTTAATAAAAATTGATAATTATGAAAGCTAAAGTATTACTTTTGACCATGTTATGTGGTGTTGTATTGACTCTGTCTGCGCAGGAATATCAACCGCAGATTGGTTTCAGTACGGAAAACGGTTCAAAAACCAATTTCAAGAAGAACAAAGCTTCCGACAATATTTTCATTTCGATCGCAGGCGGTGGGAATGTGTTGTTGGGAGATTTGAACGGCAATGCGGATTTTGGCGATCGCATTGCTCCTCATGGCGCTATTTCCCTCGGGAAATGGTATAATCCGTACCTGGCATTCCGGTTGCAGGTAAACGGAGGACTGATGAACAATTTCAGTAACAGTGGCGAACAGGAATTTCAATGGATTAACCCTCATGCCGACATCATGTGGGATATCACCAACTTCTGGGCGCCTTACAAGGAATCCAAAGTGTTCCATTTTATTCCGTTCGTAGGACTTGGGTATGGCGTGAGAGCCGGTACGACGGTTAACGGCATCAGCTATACACGGGCCGAGTCTCTCACGGCAAACGGTGGTGTGCAACTGCTGTTCCGCCTGAGCAAACGGGTAGACCTGTTCCTGGAAGGTCAGTATGTGCTGACGGGCGATCACTGGAATCGCACGTATACCGATCGTCACGAATATGACCGTCCGGTTGAAGCCATGCTGGGATTGAACTTTAATCTGGGCAGGAAAGAGTTTGAAGTGCTTGAACCGATGGATTATGCACTGCTGAACGATTTGAATTCGCAGATCAACGCGCTGCGCGCCCGCAATTCCGAACTGGAAAAACGTCCGGAATACTGTCCGGAATGTCCGCCTGCTCCTGCACCCGTAGCAGCGCCCAGGGAATACATGAACAATACTGTATTCTTCCGTCTGAACAGTGCAAAGATCGACAGGAATCAGGAAGGCAATATCTTCAACACGGCTGAATATGCCAAGAAGTACGGCGCAGCCATCAAGTTGATTGGTTATGCCGACCGAAAGACCGGTAATCCCGATTACAACAAGGGTATTTCCGAAAGACGTGCCAGAGCGGTTGCCAAACAGCTGATCGACAAGTATGGCATTTCGTCCAACAATATCTCCATCGAATGGAAGGGGGATGAAATTCAGCCGTACGAAGAAAATGCATGGAACCGTGTGGTAATCATGAATACAAACGAATAGTTGGAAATTGCTATACTATAATTATCGCCAACGGAAAACCGGCGGATTGAAAAATCCGTCGGTTTTTTTGTGCGCCGTGATGATATTACCCTTCTGTTTGCTCAACAATCTTTGCGAAATATTCCGCATACCTGTCGCGGCCCATTTTGTACGGCTCCAGCACCCAGTCGATTTCGCCGAGGTTCCGCGTTATCGTTGGAATCCACTGGTACGGAATCGCCATCAGAATCTGGCCGGGGCGGAATACCTCAAACGTTTTCATCCCATAACTCATGCCCGTGGTGATGAAATTCACCTTGCCGGAAAGGAGCGGGTAGGCAAACAGGAACGCGCAGGCCATGACCGGCTGGAAACAGGAATGATACCGCTCGCCCGTGGAGTACGTCATTGCGCGCAGGATAATCTCGCCCACGGACGGCTCCGCCAGGACAAAGAGCAGATCGGGATCAAAGTCGATTTGATCAAGCGGGGAGAAGACAACGCTGCCCACCGTGCCGGACTTCATGCGCGGCAGGTCGTGGTACAGACGTGCATTGCAGCGTTCGTCCTGAAAAATGCCCATCGCCTTGCCCATCTGACCGCTTAGCGCGGCGGGAGGCAATTCGTTCATGCCGAGGATAAAACTCCCCACGCAACTCTCGTTGTCCGCATTGATATAGAATTTGTCCGGCGACTTCTGGGCGACCTTGATCATTTCGCACAGCGTGTATTTTGTCTCGTCGAGCTTTTGGATCGGTTCCTTCGGTGTCTCTTCCAGCAGGAATTTTACGCCCACCGGGGGCGCGTTCAGCTCAAGTTTTTTCCAGATCGACAAGTCGGTTTTGAGTGGTGTCATTATGTTGTTTGCTTCTTACATTTTCGGGAAAGTCGGTTTGAGCAAAGCCTGTCGCTATTATAGCGGACAGAAAAAGAGAGCGGTACAAAACTTTTCATATCCTTTACTCCTTATAAGTACCTTTTTGAAGTCCTCCGCAACGGGTGCAGTTATATTCGCGATTAACGTCGAGGGGCGAAATCACGGGTACGAAATCCCATGTATAACTGTTGTCG
>JAISWC010000151.1 GCA_031271245.1 Tannerella sp.
GGTGGAGGCTGTCGTGCTGGAGGTTGTGCCAGAAACAGGCTGTGACGATGTGTCCCAGCGGATAGGTGAAGTCGTGAATGACCATTTTCGGATTGCCGGAAGTCCCGGAGGTGAAGTACATCAGCGACGTGTCGCCATTGGTGTTCACTTGCGCGGGACGCACAAACGGCGCGGCTTCGCGAATGCCTTTACGAAAATCGTCAAATCCGTCCGGCACCAGCGGCCCGATAGATATTAGCCGCTCTACGGAGGGCGATTCGGGAAGCGATTCGGCGACGTGTTTGAGTATCGGTTCTTCGCCGACGCAGACGATCGCCTTGATGCCGGCTGCATTGGCACGGTAGACGATGTCTTTTTTGGTCAGCAGGTGGGTGGCGGGAATGGCGATGGCGCCCAGCTTGTGGAGGGCAATGATGGCATACCAAAATTCGTAACGGCGCTTGAGGATCAGCATGACCATGTCGCCCCTGCCGATTCCCAGCGACTGGAACCAGGAGGCTGTCCGGTCGGAAGCGGCTTTCATGTCGGCGAAGGTGAAGTCGACATGTTCTCCCCGGTCGCTGGTCCAGCACAGCGCCCTTTTGCCGGGCGCTTCTGCCGCCCAAGCGTCTACCACGTCATAGCCGTAATTGAAGTTTTCCGGCACGTTTACTTGAAAATTTGCGATAAAATCAGCCTGTGAATCGAACGATGTCTTTGTTAAAAATCTCTCCAGCATTCTGTTTCGTATTATTTGTCAGTTGGTTTATTCAGTTTCATTTACTCGGGTTATCTGCTTTTCCGCCTACATGATGACGGCAAGGAATGTGACGGTCTGACCGTCGAGCGCTTTCATGCCGTGCGGCAGTTCGGAATTGAAGTAGACGCTGTCGCCTTCTTCCAGCGTCAGGTCTTTGCCGTTGATTTGGAAAAGCAGCCGCCCGCTGATGACGTAGTTGTATTCCTGTCCGGCGTGCGTATTCAGGTACATCGGTTCGCCGTCCGGTTTGGGGTGCACCGTTACCAGAAACGGGTCGGCCTTGCGCTTCGTAAACCCGGCGGCCAGCGACTGGTACTTGTAGGCTTTCGTGCGTTCCACCGCGACGCCCCTGCCTTTGCGCGTCACGAAATAGGAACTCATTTTCGGCTCGTCGCCAAACATCAGTACGGTCAGTTCGATGCCGTATGCCTGCGCAATCCGGTGCAGCACGCTGACGGAAATGTCCACGGTCCCGCTTTCGAGCAGCAGGTATTCGTCCACCGGGAGGTTACATACGCCGGCCATTTCCTCCGCGCCGATTTCCAGTACCTCGCGCAGTCCGGTCAGCCGTTCCGCAATTTGCTTGATTTGTTCGTTCATGAGTATACAATTATCTGCATTTCCCCCAAATTAAAATGTAATCTCCCTAGGATCTTCCGTAAAGGAATAAACCGTTGCCATTGCGTCCTTCAGGTAAAATACGGTTGAATTTCCGTCGTCCGCCGCGTACATGGATTTCAGGGAGGGCCAGGCATCCAGCATGTGTTGTCGGGCTTCCAGCCGATCGTCTTCGACCGCCACGGCTTCCACGCGCATCCATTTGCCGTTCGCCATGGCGCAAATCTCGATTTTCGGATTCGCCTTCATCTGCCTGTAGACGGATTTGACACGGCCTGTCTGGATATACAGTCTGTTTTCAAAGATATCCGCCGTCCCGAAAGGACGAACTCTGGAGCGGTCTCCATCCACGGTTGCGAGAAAATAGGTTTCGCTTTTTTTCAGGAAATCATAAACTTCTTCCATCTTTTATTCTTCTATTCGTTTTTTACCTGTGAAATTTATTTTTGCCGCGTACGCTGGGTCGTCTTGCCGACAGACGGTTTGGCGGTTACACTTTTCGCGGTCACGGAAGCCTTTTTGGCCGTGGCAGCCTTGGCCGTTTTCGGTATTTTTTTCGATTCCTCCTTCGGCTCGACGGATTCTTCCGTTTCCACCTTTTCCGCCTCTTCCATTTTGGGGTCAACCTCCGTAAGACCGACGCTCAACCGCAGATTATACCAACTCAATATGTGTTTGATGTCTGTCGGATACACCCGGCTACGGTCAAATTCGGGAAAAACTTCCGCCATATACGCGCGCAGTGTATCCGGTTTCCCGTTCACCAGTTCGAGCGTGACCGGCTGGCCGTTTTCTTTCGCTTTTACGCGGTTCAATATCTCATAAAGCGGCACTTCCGCTTCATTCGTATAAACAGATATGTCACCCAGCGCAATAACTTTATCCCTTGCCGGATATACGGGGATACGCTTTTTCTCGACCAGCGATTCGATAATCGTCAGGCCTTTCCCCTGGGATACCATTTTAAAAAGTCCGGATCTGCCGGATACTGATAAGATTGTTTTCAACATGATGTCTCTTCTTTATAAAGTCTTTTTTTCTTTGGAGGCAAATATAGTACAACTCTGCCTAATCCGATACATTTCTGTCCGGAAAAATATCCGGCGCACTGGCCTGTTTTCCGGCGATAAATTCGACAAATCTTTCTGTTTGAGGAATTAAAGCCTGTCTTCCATCGTTGAGAATAACGTAATCGGATTTCGCTTTTTTAACTTCGTCTGGCCACTGATTTTCCATCCGGCGCAAGACGTCCGCTTCGGTCAGTCCGTCACGCGCCATCACGCGTTGCAGGCGGAGCGCCCCGGGAGCATATACCGTCACCCGCCAGTCCACCAGCCGGTCGAAACCCGACTCGAACAGGATGGCCGACTCCAGCACGGCATACGGAGCCGTTTGCCGCGACACCCATTCCCGGAAATGACGGGCTACTTCCGGATGAATAATCGCCTGTACCTGCGCCAGCAGCGACGGATCCCGGAATATCAGCGAGGCCATCCGGCGACGGTTCAGTCCGTTTGCATCGTAAATCTCTTCTCCCAGCAGGCCGGTCAGCCGTTCGCGAATCGCCGGGAGGGTTGCCGTCAGGCGTTTGCTCTCCCTGTCGGCGACGTAGGAGGGCATGTCATACGTTTCGAGCAGGGAAACGACCAGCGATTTTCCGCTTCCGAGGCCCCCGGTAATGCCGATAGTCGCTGTCATGGCTCCGTACGCTGCTCCATGATAAATTCGACAGTATCCGGGTGGAGTGCCGGAGGCGTCATCCATGAGGGCTGTTTGCTCAGGCGAACCGTCAACTGTCCCGCCGCGCGGCTGGCTTCAAATTCCCGGAAGGGGATACGTATTTCAAAATCCCTTTCCGTCAGTTTGCCGAAACGCGACACTGGTACATTGCATACGACTTCAATCTCTGAGGGGAACGTATGCAGCGTGTAATGCTCCGGCAAACCCTCGCACACGACGGGAATCATCATCCGTTTTTCCGTAAATTCTTCGACGGGTATCGTCACCCTGACTTCGCGCTCATCCGTCTGTACGCCGGCGATGCTTTGCAGGCGCAGGGTCAGTTCGTGTGTCCGGTTTGCATTTTTCAGTTCCGCCGGGACGGTTCGCAACTCATGCAGCG
This sequence comes from Tannerella sp., assembly GCA_031271245.1. GTDB lineage: Bacteria > Bacteroidota > Bacteroidia > Bacteroidales > Tannerellaceae > Tannerella. Next base: position 3,480 of record JAISWC010000151.1, read on the forward strand.
TATCCAGCACGGTCGTGCTTGCGTATACGAGTACCTTGCCGGGCGTGACCGTAATGTCTCCGGCCTGCTGAAAACCCGGTTCCGGCGAGACGGTGATGTCTGCGGTCACCGGCAACTCCTTGCTTCCCAACTCCGCATAGTGCACCTCAATGGTCTGCGGTTCAAAACCGAGCAGGGAGGTGGAAGAGGTCAACTGCCTCGAAATGCCGGATTCAATGGCTTTCGCTGTCACGGTGATTTCTCCATTTGCCCCTTTCCGGAGATTTTTCAGATTGACCTCCAGCGGCGCAAACTTGTACAGCCATACATAGCTGAGCATGACCAGCCCCTTGTCCTTCACCCTGAAGACAACCGCCTGGGGATTGTCGTCCGTCAGCGTGATATGGGCCGGTACGTTTCTGTATTTCACCGGCAGGGATATTTCCAGTTCCATGTCTTCCTGCAAACTTTGCAGGTACCAGAAACTCGCAGACAGTAACAGAAAAAAAGAGAAAATCAGCGTTTCTTTCCACTGCTGCCTCCGAAAAAAAGCCTTTAGATGATATACAACTGACTTGAACAGGTTTGAATCAAGTCGCGACATGGCGGATTTATTTGGACTGAATATCTCCCGAAGAAGCGTATACCGACATTTTATCCACCCGGATACGCACTCCGTCGGCCACTTCGATCAGCATCGTCGTTTCGCTTACTTCCTTAATGCGCCCGTGAATTCCTCCGGCAGTAACGACTTTGTCTCCCGTTTTCAGCGCTTCGCGCGCCTTCTGGATGGCTTTCTGTTTCTTTTGCTGCGGGCGAATCATCAGAAAATAAAAAATAGCTACAATGGCAACCATCATGATGATTGACTGATAGCCGGCTCCCGTCGAGGCGTCAAGTAAAATTGCAAGTAATAAATTCATCTTTTTCTGTTTAATCAATTATGTATAACGGCGTCAAAGGTACGAAATATCTCACTGTTTCAGCAAGGATTTCTCTTTTTTTAAATCCAGCGCGACCGATTCCAAAATACCATTAATAAAGGTGCTGCTTTTGGGCGTACTGTAATACCTGGCGGCGTCGATGTATTCATTGAGCGTCACGCTGAGGGGAATTTTCGGAAAATGCACGGTTTCGGCAATCGCCACCTGCATGATGACTAGGTCCATGTTGGCTACACGTTCCGATTCCCAGTTTTTCAGATAGCGGCTGATACGTTCGCGGTATTCGTCGCCGTGCAACAGGGCCTGACGGAACAGGGTGACGGCAAATTCGCGGTCTTCCTCATCCTTGTACATGGGCAACAATGCCTGTTTGCTCCCCGCCGATTCGTCAAAACGCCGGATGGTCTTGATGACAAAGGTCTCGATAATCTCCACGTCGTCGTTCCAGTAAATACTCATGTCTTCCAGCGCTTCTTCCAGTGCCTCGTTTCCGCAAATCAGATTCCGGAACACCGATCGCCAGAACTCCCGGTCGGTTTCGTACGAGTCGTCAGGACACGCCAGATAGGCCCGGTAGATGTCCGATTCCAGGATCAGTTCCAGTATCTGTTTCACAAAATCGCTTTCGTTCGCCCATGAAATGCCGTGATTTTTCACGTATTTCCGCAGCGTCTCATTGGCCTGTACCTGTTCGGCAAAACGGTTCTCGACCAGGCGCGTATTCGGACTTAATTCTTCTTCGCTGGGGCGGTATTTGCTTTTCCGGGTTTCGAGGCGCCGTTCCTGCAGTCGCGTGACCTCTACTATCAGTAACAGAAGATAGTAATACAGATCATACGACCTTCGCAAACTCAATAGCAGTTCGTTTTCCGCCACTTTTATATCCACGCCGCCGCTCTGGTAGCAGGCATACACCATCTGTAACACCTTAATGCGGATTAAAATCCTGTTAATCATTGAATGAAAGAACCTTATTATAAATTTCAGGGTGCGAAGATAGTGAATCTTTGGCACATCCGCAAAAAATCGGGATAGGGGATAGGGGGGTGCAATTCAAATTGTCGCAGATTTCCGTCCTTGCGAGGTACGAAGCAATCCGGGCCGGGTGCACCCCTGGATTGCTTCGTGCCTCGCAAAGACGCCTCCTGCTTC
>JAISWC010000263.1 GCA_031271245.1 Tannerella sp.
GAGGCTCGCCGAACTGCCGGTGATACCCTTCGCCGATGATGCGTCCTCCGCGCACCACCACCGCGCCCACCATCGGGTTCGGCGCCACGGACGACGCTCCCGCCCTGGCCAGTGTCAGGCAGCGCATCATATATTTTTCTTCTTCCTGCATGTTCGTTTTTTTTGTATGTTTGCAACATGAACGAAACGACCGCTTACATAAGAAAATCGCTGCAACCGCTTTATCCTCCGGAAGAAATACGGAGCCTGACCCGCCGGGTCGTTGAATACGTTTGCGGCCTTCCGCTCCACGAGCAAATGCTGCGCAAAGATACGCAATTATCCTGCGTGGAGAAAAGACGTATCCGGGAGGTGGCACAGCGCCTTGCGCGGTGGGAACCCCTTCAATACATCCTGGGAGAAGTCACCTTCGGAGGACTGTCCTTCGAGGTGAATCCGTCGGTGCTGATTCCCCGTCCGGAGACGGAGGAATGGGTGGAATATCTTCTCGGGACGGAAACCGGCGCGGGCTTGCGCGTGCTGGACATCGGCACGGGGAGCGGCTGCGTGGCGATTACCCTGGCCAAACGGCTGACCGGCGCAGCAGTCATGGCCCTTGATATTTCGGCCGAAGCGCTGGCTACGGCCAGGCGGAATGCACAGCAGAACCGCGTCTCCGTCAGTTTCCGTCAGGCAGACATCCTTACGGAACCGGCATCCTCCTTTCCGACATTCGACCTGATTGTCAGCAATCCGCCCTACGTAAAAGACAGCGAAAAAGCGGCCATGGCGCGGAATGTGCTGGACTATGAACTGCATCGGGCGCTGTTTGTCCCCGACGGCGACCCTTTGCTGTTTCACCGCCGGATAGCCGGTCTGGCGCGGGAGAAACTGGCTGAAAACGGCGTGCTGTATCTTGAAATCAACGCCACCTGCGGAGAACTCACGGCAGGCATGTTACGGGAAAAAGGCTTCCATCCGGTGAAACTTATGCAGGATATGTCCGGCAAAGACCGTTTCGTCATAGCGCATATCCCGCCCTCCGAACCGTTGAATCGTTAAATTATGGAATGTTATTTATGAAGCAGCGAAATGAATCCGAACTTTTACGTCTGGTGGCCGCCTGGTGTTCTTCCGGTGAACGCTGTATCTCCGAGGTACGGAAAAAGTTGACTGCGGCGGGAGCCTCGCCGGAAGTCGCCGAACGGATGATGGCCCGGCTACTGGAAGAAAAATTCGTGGATGAATCCCGCTACTGTCGCAGTTTTGTGAAGGACAAGTTCCGGTTTAACGGCTGGGGACGCATCCGCATCCGCCATGAACTGCAACGGAAAGGCATTGCTTCCCCGGTGATAGCCGAAGCCCTCGACGAACTGGATGAAGAAGCCTGCCGGTCGGCTCTGTCGGAGATGCTCAGGGCGAAAAAACGCACGACCAAAGGACATTCGGATTACGACATTTTCCTGAAACTGTACCGTTTCGCCCGCGGACGGGGATTTGAGGGCGCGTTGATTTCCGCCTGTCTGAAACCTTTATTCAACGAGACTTACGATGTGGATGAAGAAGTTTAATCTCCTGCAGCTGTTTTATCCGCACCTGTGTCTGCTGTGCGGTCGATCCTTGCTGACGGCGGAACGGCATCTGTGTCTGTACTGTCTCTGCGACTTGCCCCGCACCCGCTATCACAGGAGACCCGACCATCCGATGCGCAAACTCTATGCCGGTATTCCGCAGATACGAAACGTCTCGGCTTTTCTGTTTTTCGAGCGGAACGGATGTGCGCAGAAGCTGATTCATGCCATCAAATATCACGGAAACAAAGACCTGGCCAGGCAATTAGGCTTTCTGGCGTCGCTCGAGATAAAGCCCGACGGACTGTTTGACGACGTTGACTGCCTGATTCCCGTGGCACTGCACCCGAAAAGGGAACGGCAGCGCGGTTACAATCAGTCCGAATGGATAGCCCGCGGCATGGCGTCCGTCTGTCAGCGACCCGTCAACCGCAACGCACTCTACCGCCACATCGCTACCGCGACTCAAACACGCAAATCTTTCTACGAACGTCATCTGAACGTGGAAAAGATTTTCGGAATCAGGAATCCCGATGCGTTGGCGGGTAAACACGTCCTGCTGATTGACGACGTGATTACCACCGGAGCGACTTCCATCGCCTGCATCGAAGCGCTGACGACCGTTCCGGATATCCGTATCAGCGTCTTCGCCCTGGCGGTTGTTCCGCCATAGAGAGAGGGAGAGACATCGCAGCCTGCCAGGGAGTCATCCTTTTCGGGTTGCATCGCGGCTATTCCCCGCAGCAAATTTGTTTTCCCCGTATGGTTATTTCCGAGGAAAACATTCCATTGGCACCATTTCCCGTTTTCATCGGCAAAGGTAAAGGCATGTTCTCCCCGGAAACATGTATAGTTTTCAAACAATACCTCCTTGATATATACTGCCTGCTTGGATATGACGGTTCAGCTTTCCGCCGCCGGCGTATTGTTTTTCTCTTTTTTGAGTCGTCCCTGGTGTTGGGCGAGGACGTCGTGATAGTGTTTGATCAGCGCGTTCAGTTCGCGGACAAACGGCGCGTAGGCCTGCTCGCCTTCGATCAGGATGGAGGCGTTGATACGCTTGACGATGTCGCCGTAGGCCGTGTCGACGCCGGTGCGTGCGTCCTTGAGGCTAAGTTCCGGGCGGTCGGCCTGTTCTTCGTTGTATACGGCGGCCAGTTGCCGGAAGGCTTCGTTCTGTTCCTGCAGTTTCGTCACCCAGGCGTTCAGTCCCACCAACTGCACGTCGGCATCGTATTTGCCGTTCAGTTCCTGGAGCAGGTTGGTGATGGCGGCTGTCTCGGCATCGTAGGACAGGTTGCGCACGGCCACCGGCCGGTTGTAAGTGTCGAGCAGGATTTTCAGCCGTTTGGCGGCTTCCACGAAGGAGGGGTCGAAATGCAGGAGCATGAAATTCACGCCCTGCAACAACCCGGTCAGCGTCGTGTCGCGGGCATGGTCGGCCGACTCCTTCTGTTCGGACAGGATACTCTTGGTTACGAATTTATAACACGCATCTTCATGATTTGCCCACAGCAGGAAGTTGTCGTACTGCGGTCTGATTTTTAATGCGTCGGGACCGTACTTGTTGAACAGACCCAGCCGGTCGGAGGTAAACTCCATGTGCAGGGCATTGGTCAGACGGCGACTGTTGATGATTTCTATTTCCATGACAATCTATTTTTAGTGGATTAATATTAGGATTGATATAAGAACATGCATTTGAACGGAGGCAACGCCCGGCAAACGGCCATTCGCCGGACTTTGCCGGTGTGCGCAACTCTCCCCGCGGCCATATTCCGGTTTTGCAGACGAGCGCAACCCTCCCCGCGGCCATATTCCGGCTTTGCAGGCGAGCGCGACTCTCCCCCCGGCCATATTCCGGTTTTGCAGGCGAGCGCAACGCTCCCCCCGGCCCTATTCCGGGTTTGCTGGGGCGCGCGTCGCTCCCCGCGGCCATATTCCGGCTGTGGT
>JAISWC010000288.1 GCA_031271245.1 Tannerella sp.
GGAAGAAGGGCAGGTCATCCGCATGGTCGACCAGTATATCAACGCCGACATCAACCGCATCGGTTCGCGGGAAAAACTGGAAGAATATTTCAACATGAAACTGTCTCAAATCAAGGAAATACGTAAAACGATGATACGCGAACAGCAGATCGTGCAGAAAATGCAGCAGCATCTGGTTGGCGACGTCAAACTCACGCCCTCGGAAGTACGCAGTTATTTCCGGAACATTTCCCAGGACAGTCTGCCCATGATTCCGACCACGGTCGAAGTACAGATCGTCACCCTGGAACCGAAAATTCCACTGGAAGAAATCGACGCCATCAAGGAACGGCTGAGAGACTTCACCGAACAGGTACATAACGGTAAAATGGAGTTTTCGACGCTGGCAGTCATGTATTCCGAAGACCCGGCATCGGCGTCGCGCGGCGGAGACATGGGATTCATGAGCAAGGGAAACCTGCTGCCCGAATTTGCCAATGTGGCCTTCAACCTGACCGATCCGAAGCGGGTATCCAATATTGTGGAGACGGAATACGGATTTCATATCATCCAGCTGATTGAAAAACGCGGCGACCGCATCAACTGCCGCCACATTCTGCTGCGGCCGAGGGTGTCGGACAACGAACTCAACGAAGCAGCCGTCCGGATGGATTCGCTGTATACGGATATCAGCGGGAATAAACTGACGTTTGAAGAAGCCGCCACCTACCTCTCCTACGACAAGGACACGCGCAACAACAAGGGGTTGATGGTCAATCAGCGCTATGAAAGTTCCCATGCCGGAACGCCCAAGTTCGAAATGGAAGAATTGCCGCAGGAAGTAGGGAAAGTAGTCGACGAGATGCAGGTCGGCGAAATATCCAAACCCTTCCGCATGGTGACCGACAAGCAGAAAGAAGTGATAGCCATTGTCAAGCTGCGCGCCCGGACGGTCAGCCACAAGGCCAACCTGACCGACGACTATCAGGCACTCAAATCCCTGGTTGAGGAACGGAAAAAGGAAGACCTGCTGAACGAATGGGTAGAAAAAAAGTTGAAAACGACCTATGTCCGTATTGCGGAAGGCTGGCGCAACTGCGATTTCCAGTATGCCGGCTGGGTCAGAGACGTTCCGGAAAACCTCCCCAGCAGAGAATGGACGCCTTCCGCCACAGAAGACCGGAAAGAAAAAAAACGCGCGGAAAAGGAAGAACGGAAAAGGCAAAAGAACGAGCGCCGCAAGATGCCCGGGCAAAACAGACAGGGCAAGGCCGGCGGAACAACCTCTTCCCTTTAACGACCTCCTTCCATGTTATCCCCGTCTGCATTTCGCCGCCTGTGGTTCGCCGCTGCCGCGATGTTCCTGTGCCTGAGCGCCGCCCTTTCGCAGCAGACGGACAGCGTCGTCACCACCAAAATCTATCTGGAATATGCAGACGAGCAGACGTATGACCAGGAACTTAACCCCGATCGCCAGGTGCTTACCGGCAACGTCTGTTTCCGGCACGACAGCGCCTTCATGTATTGCGACAGCGCGTATTACTACGAGCAAAGCAGTTCGCTCGAAGCCTTCGGCCGGGTTTGCATGGAACAGGGCGACACGCTGGATATTCATGGCGACTACCTCTTTTACGACGGCCATACGCAGATAGCGAGGATACGGAGAAACGTAGTGATGAGAAATATCCAGTCCGACAGCGCTGTCGTCACGCTTTTCACCGACAGCCTGAACTACGACCGGACAGTGGATATCGGATACTATTTCGAAGGCGGGGTGATTGTGGACGTTGAAAACAAATTGTACTCCGTCTACGGGCAGTATTCGCCGGGCACGGAACTGGCCATATTCAACGACAGCGTCCGCCTCGAAAATCCGGAGTTCACGCTCTATTCGGACACGCTGCACTATATGACCGACACGAAGGTCGCCATCATCCTGGGGCCCTCCGTAATCGTATCGGACAGCGGAACCATTCACACCTCAAGGGGCTGGTACAACACGACGGAAAACACCTCCCGGCTGCTGGACCGTTCGACGGTCGTGTCCGGAAACCGTTTCCTGACCGGCGATTCCATTGCCTGGAACCGTGAAACCGGTTTTGGAGAGGCCTTTGGCAACGTTTTCCTGCAGGACACGCTCAACAGCATCATTCTGGAAGGACAGTACGGGCAATACGGCGAAAAGACGGAATATGCCTACGTGACCGACAGCGCCCGCTGCATGGAATATTCGCAGGGAGATACCCTCTACATCCGCGCCGACAGGTTCGAGATGATTACCCTTGACTCGACCGTCCGCGAACTCAAGGCCTATTACGGCGTCCGTTTCTATCGCACGGACATACAGGGCGTTTGCGACTCGATGCACTTCAATACGAACGATTCCATCTTGCGCATGTATACCGACCCGGTGCTCTGGAACGAGGTCTACCAGCTCACCGGAGACACCATCAAGGTTTTCATGAAGGACAGTACGGTCGACTACGTACATGTCATTCAGTACGCCTTTGCCATTCAGGAACTGGACTCCTCGGCCTACAACCAGCTGAAGGGAAACGACCTGAAAGCCTGGATGGAGGGTCGCGCCGTGCACCTGATCGACATGGAAGGCAGTGTGGAAACGATTTATTATCCGGTTCACGACGACGGTTCACTCTGGGAAATGAACGAAACAAAAAGCAGCTACCTGCGGATGTGGATGAAGGACAATCAACTGGAAAAGTTGAAACTCTGGCCGCGGTCGGAAGGAACGGCAACTCCCTTGCCCGACCTGCTGCCGGAACAGAAAAAACTGAAGGGCTTTTACTGGTACGATTACCTGCGCCCCAGGGATAAGGACGACATTTACCGTCTGACCAAACGCAAGACGGAAGACATTCCGCCGAAAAGATCAAACGTATTTCAACGTAGGGAATTTTGACTGTAAGATGTGTATAAACGGCAGTTCCTATGGAGAAAGATTCCAAAGATTCAACAACAGACTGTTCGACCCCTCCCCCGACCCCTTAGGACGCGGTGATGTCAAACAGCCGGCTTTCATTGTTCTTGAACGATTCGTTTCTACAGCAGACTTCAATCCAGATACGCCGGTGTGTCCGGGTGGCGACGCAGTTCGTCCATCAGCCGGATTTGTTCCGGCAATATCCGGTCCAGCGAGAGCGGCGGCAACCGGTCCAGGGCAAAAAAGCCTCTGTCGAGAATATCGAACGCTTCGGTAAATGTGCCGCCCAGCCGTTCGCAGAGAATAAAAAACTTGTAAATATAAAACGGACTGGCCGGATGTGCATGGCAGCGTTTGTCCATCACGGCAAGCAGGCGTACGGCGCGGACTTCCAGGCCGGATTCTTCCCGGGTCTCCTTGACGGCGACTTCCTTCGGCGTGAAGCCGACATCCGCCCATCCGCCCGGCAACGACCAGCATCCGTCGGCCTTCTCCCGTACCAGCAGTATCTCGTCCTTTTCATTGAATACCACCGCCCGGACATCGACCTTGGGCGTGATATATTCCTTCACGGGAAGGTAACAGGCCTCTATCTCCTTCTCCTCTATGCCGGAGACAAGAGAGGTGATCCGGTTGCCGATTTCGATCAGTTCCCTGCAGCGTTCAATTTCATACTCGTTGTGTGAATAGACAAGTCCCGTTTGAGACATGGCACGGATGCGCTGCGCCAGTGTAATCAGTTCGTTTCCTTTTTGCATATGTTCAATTTCCATTCTTAATACGTCGTAAAAATACGTTTATTGTTTTACCGGAATAAAAATGTCTATCTTTGTGCACAAAATGGCATAAAGCACAATATATGAACTTTTTCTTTAACAGACAGTCAGGCAAATGAATACAGTAATTGATGCGATTTACAGAATGTATGTACACGATCTTTTTTCGTATGCACGTCATCTCGGATTCGAGCGGGAGGTCGCCATGGATGCCATTCATGATGTGTTCTACAAGCTCTGTCTGGACAAAAATCGCTTGTCGCAGGTGACCAATATCCGTTTCTATCTGCTGCGTGCGCTTAAGAACCGTTTGCTGAACATATCCGATCATGAGCGGGAAACAGTCGGCTTATCCGCCGGAGAAACGGCCGACGAACGGCCTTTCACGATCCATGTGACCGTCGAAGACATAATGATTCAGGCAGAGGAAGACAGGCAAATCCGTTCGAAAGTAGAGAAATTACTGGCCATGCTCACCGACCGTCAGCGCGAAATCATCTACCTTCGCTACATGCAGGAATGCGAGTATGAAGAAATCGCCCGGATCATGCATATTACGGTACCGGCCTGCCGGAAACTGCTTCACAAGGCCATGATGAAACTCAGAGAAAAAAGATAAACACTTTCACCGTTAAACGATAAAAAGGAGAATAAAAATGGAATACATTCATTGGATTAAATCGCCGGCTGGAATACTTACCGTATCAAGCGACGGCACAAACCTTTCGGGGCTTTGGATTGAGGGACAAAAACACTTTGCCAAAACATTGGAAAAAGAAGTTGTGGAACAAAATCTACCGGTATTTGACGCTGTCCGGACGTGGCTTGATATTTATTTTTCGGGCAAAGAGCCTGATTTTACACTTCCGCTTAGGCCAAAAGGAAGTCCGTTTCAAAAATCCGTATGGAACCTCCTCTGTAAGATACCTTACGGGCAAACAGCCACTTATGGGGAAATCGCAAAACAGCTTGAACGGGAAAACGAAGGAAAACAGGCCTCTGCACGAGCCGCAGGCGGCGCGGTAAGTCATAATCCCATTTCGATTATCGTTCCCTGTCATCGTGTAATAGGCAAAAGCGGCAGTCTTACCGGATACGCGGGTGGTTTGGATGTAAAAATACATCTTTTGCAACTGGAAGGCGTGCAGTTATACTCAAAAGGAACCGG
>JAISWC010000295.1 GCA_031271245.1 Tannerella sp.
CGCAGGCAGAGCCTACGCCGAGCGGGGAATTGAGAATTGAGAATGAAAAAACTGTATTGAATCGACCCGCTTGCGGCATGTCTGGAGACATGCTTTTAACACGACGTAGGCAGAGCCTACGCCGAGCGGGGACATGCTTTTAACCCGACGCAGGCAGAGCCTACGCCGAGCGGGGGAGTATCTTTAGCGTTTCCGCTGTTGACCCGTGCGCTGTTGGCCGGCACGCTGTTGCTGTTGTTTCCGCAACTGTTCCTGCTGCACGCGTTGTGCCTCTTCGAGACGCTGCATGAAACCCGACTTCTTCCTCGGTTTTTTCTTGTTTGCTTCCAGTTTCAACAGCAGTTCCTTCTCGTTGACAAAGAAACGGAATGCAAACGTCAGACCAATGGTGATCAGCATGGAGACCAGGAAATAATAACTCAATCCGGAAGAACTCTGGTTGAAAAAGAACAGCATCATCAGCGGCATGAAGTACATCATCATTTTCATGCCCGGCATCTGCTGCTGACCGGTATTGGCCATATCCATGCTGAATTTGCTGTATACCAGGTTGACGATCGTCACCAGCAGGCAAAACAAACTCAGATGGTTACCCAGCATGGAGGAGATAAAGGGAATCTGAAAGTCCCACGTAATCACCGGGTCGAACGTCGACAGGTCTTTTGCCCACAGGAAACTTTCCTGACGCAGTTCAAACGAGGTGGGAAACAGCTGGTACAGCGCAAAAAGAATCGGCATCTTCAGCAGCATCGGCACACAGCCGCTCATCGGACTTGCTCCCGCCCGGCTGTACAAATCCATGGTTGCCTTCTGGCGTTCCATGGCCTGTTCCTGTTTCGGATATTTGGCGCTGATGGCCTCCACCTGCGGGCGCAAAACGCGCATCCTGGCCGACGACATGAGCGACTTGTAGGTCAGCGGAAACAGAATGATATTCACAATCAGCGTCAGCAGGAAGATAATCAACCCGTAACTGGAAAAATGGTTTCCCAGGAAATCAAAGATCGGTACGATGAAATACTTGTTGACCGGACGCAGGAAACTCATGCCCAGCGGCACCAGTTTGTCCAGCTCCAGCGCCTGGCCGGACGGGAGACCTTTGTCGTACGTACGCAACAACTGATACCGGTTCGGGCCGATGTAGTAGCGGAACGAAACCGGCTCCCGACTTGTCAGGTCGAACGCCACCGAGGTGGTTGCCGTAAATTCCTTCAGGTAATCCGATTCCGTCAACTGTTTCGACTGGAGGCGGGTGGCGAAAAACGAATCGTCGGCAATCCATACCGTCGAGAAAAACTTGTTCTTGTAGCCAATCCATTTCAGGCGGTTGGAGATTTGTTCCTCGTCATCCTTGCCGGCGTTCAGGCTCTCCACGTCGTCGGAAGCATACTTGTAATACAGGCCGGTATACTGGTTTTCGTATTTCCGTCCCTGTTCCAGTTGCCGCGCTTTCTGATGCCACCGGAGGTCGAGTGAATTGGTATTGGGCGACAGGAGGCCGTTCAATCCCGCACCCTGAATGGAAAAATGCAGCATGTAGTCGTCCGGGCTTAGCGTGTAGCGGAAGTCCAGGTAGCTCTCCCCGCCCAACGCCAGACGCATCACCGTCGAGCGGCTGTCGGCGCTTCCGACCGGCGTGAAATACAGTTCGTCCGTGTTGACCACACGGTTGGTGGCCGATACCAGTGTCAGGCAGAACGACGACTCGTCCGCTCCGTCAAAAAGAATCAGCGGCTGTTTGTCAAACGTTTTGTATTCCTTGAGGCGAGCCGAATAGATGCGACCGCCTCTGCTGGAGATTTTCAATTCCATCTTGTCGTTTTCGAGCGTGACAAACTCTTCCGTACCTTCGATGGCCTGCGCAAACACGCCGTATGCCTGCACCCGCTGCGCCCGGCGGACGGAATCGGGCAGGTCGGCCTGCGCATCGCCGCTCGAAAGCGCCGGCGGCTCCACACTCCCGGCCTTTTCCTCCTCCAGCTGCCGCGCATATTCCACCCGCGCCAGCGAGTCCAGGTAACGCTGTTGAGCTTCCTGCTGCGCCGGGTCCGGCCGGTTTAACCACGAAAAAACAAACAAAACCACTCCGATCAGAATAAAACCGATCACTGTATTCTTATCTACTGACATATTCTATTGCTATCTAATTCAAAATTCAATACTTGTTATTATTTTGCGATGGCCGCCTTGATGAAACCGATAAACAACGCATTCGGATTGAGCACCGTACTGTTGTATTCGGGATGGTACTGCACACCGACGAACCATTTCAGGGAAGGGATTTCGACGGCTTCGACCAGACCCGTGTCGGGATTTTCGCCTACGCACATCATGCCGGCGTTCTCGAACTGCGTCCGGTACTCGCTGTTGAACTCGTAGCGGTGGCGGTGACGTTCCTGAATCAGTTCACGGCCATACGCCCCGTATATTTTGGAATCTTTTTTCAGTACGCAGTCGTAAGCGCCCAGGCGCATGGTTCCGCCCATGCTGGTGACGTTTTTCTGTTCTTCCATCAGATCGATTACCCGGTAGGGCGTTGCCGGTTCCATCTCCGTGGAATGGGCGCCGGACAATCCCAGTACGTTCCGGGCAAATTCGATGACCATGCACTGCATACCCAGGCAGATGCCGAAGCAGGGCATGTCATGTTCGCGGGCGTAGCGGATGGCGACGAATTTGCCTTCGATGCCGCGCTGCCCGAATCCGGGGGCTATCACGACGCCGTCCAGGTCGCCCAGCAGCGTTTCCATATTTTCCTCATTCAGTTTCTCCGAATGAATGTCCTTCAATTCCAGCTTGTAGTCACTGTATACGGAGGCGATCGCCAGCGATTCGCCGATGGACTTGTAGGCGTCCTGCAATTCCACGTATTTGCCGATTAGACCGATTTTCACAATCTTCACGGCATGTTTTTTCCGTGTCAGGAAGTCCTGCCACGGCTTCATGTCCGGTTCCGGCGCTATTTCAATTCCCATTTTCTGCAGGATAATCAAATCCATGTGCTGGCGCTGCAACACCATGGGCACTTCGTAGATGGTGGGCACGTCGATGGACTGGACAACCGATTCTTTCGACACGTTGCAGAAGAGCGCCACCTTGTGCAGCAGATGCTCGCGCAGTTCATGTTCGGTACGCAGCACCAGCACGTCGGGCTGGACGCCCAGCTCCTGCAACTGTTTCACCGAGTGTTGGGTCGGTTTGGTTTTAAATTCCCTCGCGGCTGCCAGGTAGGGCACATAGGTCAAATGTACGCATACGCAGTCGCGCCCCATTTCCCATTTCAGCTGCCGGACGCTTTCGATAAAGGGTAGCGATTCGATGTCGCCCACCGTTCCGCCGATTTCGGTAATCACGAAGTCGAACCTGTTCTTTGAACCCAGCAACTTCACATTCCGTTTGATTTCGTCCGTGATATGCGGAATCACCTGCACGGTTTTACCTAAGTAATCGCCTTTGCGTTCCTTGTCGATCACGCTCTGATAGATACGCCCCGTAGTGACGTTGTTGGCGCGGGTAGTGGGCACATTCAGAAACCGCTCGTAGTGTCCCAGGTCCAGATCCGCCTCATGCCCGTCGATGGCGACGAAACACTCGCCATGTTCATAGGGATTCAGCGTTCCGGGATCGATATTGATGTAAGGGTCAAACTTCTGGATAGTCACCTTATACCCGCGCGCCTGGAGCAACTTGCCCAGCGACGCCGAAACAATCCCCTTGCCCAGAGAGGAAACTACTCCGCCGGTAACGAAAATATATTTTGTCCTTGCCACGACTTTCGTATTTTATTTTTAAGAAGTGGCAAAGGTACAATTTTTTTTCGTCGAACGGGAAAGATGGGATCGAAAATACGATATGTATGAGGTATGATGTATGAGGTATGAGGTATGAGTGGAATGCCATTTGTGACAGGTGTCGGATGTCGACGTCACCTCGCTCGGCGAAGGCTCCAGCCTTCGTCGTGATAAAAGCAAGCGTCCTCGCTTGCAGCATGTCTGGAGACATGCTTTTAACCCGACGCAGGCAGAGCCGACGCCGAGCGGGGGATTAAAAATTGCCTGTCTGGAAGAAATTTCCTGCGTAAAAGGATGGATTGATGCCGCCCAATTAGAGAAAAACGCATCTCTCATGCGCAAAAATCCATACGGACAGTACCTGATGAAACTGATTGCGAACAGTATATGATATTACGACGAGACCCGACAGGCTCTGAACACATGGCCAAAAGCCCTGTAAAAATCCCCGATTTTCCCGGAAAGATGCTCAATTTTCCCGGAAAAATCCACAATTTTCCCGGAAAGATTC
>JAISWC010000328.1 GCA_031271245.1 Tannerella sp.
CGACTATTTTCTGGAACTTAACGGACTGACCGATCAGTGGATTGTACAGCGTACGGGTATTGTCACCCGTTCCAGAGCCACACCCGAAGAAAATATCAATACAATGGGAGTCGAAGCGATTCGTCACGCACTGCCTTCGCTCCCCTACGACATTCGGGAAGTCGACCTGATCATATCGGCTTCCTATTCGCCCTACGACACGGTGGGCACGGCGGCACACGTCGCCCAGCGCGAGTTCGACATCGAAGACGCCAGGGCGTTTTCCCTGTCTTCCGCCTGCTCGTCGTTCATCAATGCACTCGAAATCATCGAAGGCTATTTCGCCCTGGGAAAATCGCAGAAGGCGCTGATTGTCTGCGGCGACAAGAACTGGGCCTACAGCAATCCGAACGACCCCCAGAGCGGTCACCTCTGGGGAGACGCCTCGGTCGCCTTTTTTATCTCGAAGGAACAGGTCACGGAACAGGATGCCCGCGTGCTGGAAATCTATACGCAGGCGCTGGGCTGTCTGGGAAAGGGGCCGGAAAGCGTCCAGCTGCGTCCGCGCGACGGCGGCATACGGATGCCCGAAGGAAAAGACGTCTTCGTACAGGCCTGCACGCTGATGCCCAAAAACGCCCTCCGGCTGCTGGAAAGCAACGGCTACACCTGGGACGACCTTTCCTATTTCATCGCGCATCAGGCGAATCTGCGGATTATGAAGAATATTGCAGAACAGATCCGGATACCGGAAGAGAAAATGCTCCACAATATCGAGGAACTGGGAAATACGGGCGCGGCAAGCTGTGCGCTGGTATACGCGCAAAACAGCGACCGCTTCAAACCGGACGATTTGATTTGTCTCACCGTCTTTGGCGGAGGATATTCAGCCGGCGCCTGTCTGATTAAATTTTAAAATTATATGTATATGAGACTTTTAGAAGGAAAGACGGCGCTTATCACAGGCGCCGCACGGGGAATCGGGAAAGCGATTGCCCTGAAATTTGCCGCTGAAGGTGCAAACGTTGCTTTCACGGATCTGGTCATTGACGAAAACGGTCAGGCCACGGAAAAGGAAATTGAAGCGCTGGGCGTGAAGGCCGGGGGCTATGCGTCCAACGCCGCCGGTTTTGAAGACGCGCACAGGGTGGTGGAAGAAGTGACCGGGAGGTTCGGACGCATCGACATCCTGGTCAACAATGCCGGAATCACGCGCGACGGCCTGCTGCTGCGCATGAGCGAACAGCAGTGGGACGCGGTGATTGGCGTCAACCTGAAGTCGGCCTTTAACCTGACTCACGCCGTCGCACCGGTAATGATGCGGCAAAAAGGCGGCAGCATCATCAATATGGCATCGGTGGTGGGCCTCTCCGGGAACGCCGGGCAGGCGAATTATTCCGCTTCCAAGGCCGGGATGATCGGTCTGGCCAAGTCGGTCGCCAAGGAACTGGGTTCGCGCGGCATCCGCGTCAACGCCATTGCACCGGGCTTCATCATCACGGACATGACGGCCGCCCTGTCGGAAGAAGTCCGGCAGGAATGGGCGAAACAAATCCCCCTGCGCCGGGGAGGAACGCCGGAAGACGTGGCTAACGTCGCCCTGTTCCTCGCCTCCGACCTCTCGTCATACGTGACAGGCCAGGTGATTCCCGTTTGCGGAGGAATGAACACATGAGGAGAATGGAGAATGGAGAATGGAGAATGAATGGCTGTAATTTTTCATTCTCCATTCTCCATTCTCCATTCTCAATTGAATTGTATGGAGGTAATCTACGAAGACAATCATTTGATTGCGGTGAACAAGACCTGCCACGAAATCGTGCAGGGCGACAAAACGGGTGATATGCCGCTATCGGAAGGCCTCAAAGCCTTTCTGAAGGGAAAATATGCCAAACCGGGCAACGTTTGTATCGGCGTCATCCATCGCCTGGACCGTCCCGTGACGGGGACCGTTGTTTTTGCCAAAACGAGCAAGGCGCTCCGGCGGATGAACGAAATATTCCGCCAGGGCGAAGTGAAGAAAATCTATTGGGCGATCGTCCGGAATCCTCCTCCGCAACGGGAAGGGGAACTGGTGCACTGGCTGGTGCGCAACGAACAGCAAAACAAAAGTTACGCCGGCGATGTCGAAAAACCGAACGCGCAAAAAGCAATCCTCCACTACCGACTGATAGCGGCGTCGGAGCATTATTATCTGCTGGAAATCATGCTGATGACCGGCCGTCACCACCAGATACGCTGCCAGCTGGCCAAAATCGGATGTCCCGTCAGGGGCGACCTGAAATATGGCGCCGACCGCTCCAATCCGGATGGAGGCATCAGTTTGCATGC
The DNA here is from genome assembly GCA_031271245.1 of Tannerella sp. GTDB lineage: Bacteria > Bacteroidota > Bacteroidia > Bacteroidales > Tannerellaceae > Tannerella. Next base: position 2,311 of record JAISWC010000328.1, read on the forward strand.
CCGCAGTCTCTCGTTTGTACACCCCGTCACGCGGCAACCTGTCAGCCTGACCGCTCCCGCCCCCGAAGAACGGCTGTGGAAAGCGCTCGCCGACGGCGTTCCGGCGGAGGATCTTCCCGTCAGTCCAGATGGAAGACTTCTTCCAGATAAACCGTGACCGGCGAGTGATCCGGATTCACTTCCATGATGTCACTCATGTAGTCCCACCATTGCTGCTGGATTTCGATGGCGCCGAGTTCCTGTGACGACGTCTCGCCCTCCACTTTCTGTACGCCGAAGAGTGTATTTGTTTCTTCGTCCAGATAAATGGAATAGTCACGGATGCCCGACCGTCTGATCAGGTCTGCAATTCCCGGCCATACCTCGTTGTGACGCCTGATGTACTCCTGTTTGAATCCGGGTTTCAATTTCATCTTAAAAGCTACTCTTTTCATGATCATGTTCTGTCTTATTTTAAAAACCGGGCGCAAGGTACGATTAAAAATTCAAAGATTCAACAATTGAGTCCCTTCGGGCGCATTTCAATAAGATAATGTCCGATGGAATGTTTATTATCCTTTTTTGATGATAATACACGACGTTATTTTCCTTTTTCTCTCCGAAAAACAATACTTTTGCAGGGTCACAAAAAAAACAGTCTGAAGTTCAAACTAATGAAGAAATCGGGAGTATGTATAGAATAAGCAAACAGTTTTCCTTTTCGGCTTCCCATATACTGAATCTTTTGGGAGAGGATCATCCCTGTGCGCGGATGCACGGACACAATTACCTGATTACCGTGCACCTGAAATCGGAGACGCTGGACTCATGCGGCTTTGTGAAGGATTACAAGGCGTTGAAAACGGTGAAGCAGTTCATTGAGGAGACGTTGGACCACCGGCACCTGAACGATGTCATTCCGTCGCACCCCACGTCCGAAAACATCGCCCGTTTCCTGTACGAACATTTCAAGCCGGAGATTCCCGAACTGTACGCGGTGGAAGTGAGCGAAACACCCCAAACATCCTGCCTTTATGAGCCTTAACGTCAAGGAAATCTTTTATTCCCTGCAGGGGGAAGGCGGACGCCAGGGGGAGGCTTCGATTTTTATCCGCCTGAGCGGATGCAACTTGCAGTGCGACTTTTGCGACACGGATTTCAGCAAAGGCGCCGTCATGGAAACCGCGGAAGTGCTTGCATGCATCCGGGCGTTTCCGTGCCGGTGGATTGTATGGACGGGCGGAGAGCCTGCCCTTCAGCTGACCGACGAAATCCTTGCTTTTTTCAGGCAGGCGGGCTACCGGCAGGCCATCGAAAGCAACGGACACCGGCCACTTTCCCGCTGGCTGGATTATACGGCCGTCAGTCCCAAAGGAAAGACAGACTATGCCAAAAGGGTGAATCCGCGTGTGAGTGAAATCCGTTTGCCGGTCAGCATGGGAGACCTCCTTCCGGCATTGTCTGCGCTGCCGGATGCCGGGCATTACTTCCTGAGTCCCGTG
>JAISWC010000329.1 GCA_031271245.1 Tannerella sp.
AATTCGAAAAAACCGGGCAAAATCTTTGCTGTTAACCTGAGCTCGGGATAAGCGATATGTTTCAAGCATAAAAAATCAACAGAAAAGTGTCAGCTGTCCGGTTGGTTTTTCCCTTTTAAACCGAATGAAAGGTTTTTTGTCAAAGAAACAGTACGCTACAATAGCCGCAATCAGGTTCATGACGAAACTGTACAGCGATCGATGGAGTGTTCTGTCCGACAGATATTTTTCAATTCGTCATTAATTGTTTCCATTACCGAACGTTTGCGCAGCAGGATTCGGTCTCTTAAACTCGTCAGCCGGTTCTTCATGCTGCATTTGATGCCGGAAACTAAATGAATCCCGTTATCCAAAAGCATCTGTATCTCTCTGTGTCTTCTCTGTGTAATTTGTTTTCTTACACAGAGAGACACAGAGAAAATACCCGCCTGCTGGCTACTGTCCGACCATGCACAAAACCATGCCGCACGCAGTATAGTATGTACCCTTCTATTTCTTCGAGCGGATAATTACGGTTCGCTTCGAATATGCAAAGTCCTGATTTTGTTTCGGTTCAATAATCGTGCAGTGGACAGGCGCCGATTTTTCCAGCAGCAACAAAATTTCCTGAATGGATTCGACGGTGAAGGTGGCCGAATATTCATAGTCGTACAGGCGTTCGTCTTCGAGTTCGATACGGACATTGAAACGGCGCGACAACTGTTTGACTATTTCCGCCATGCCCGCCCGCCGGAACACGAGTTTGCCTTCGCGCCACGCCGTTTCGACATACAGGTTGACGTCCGAACAGGTGACTGTCCGGTCGATTCTGGAGAAGGCGAGCTGCTGTCCCGGCCGCAGGGCGACGGAATTTCCCGGACGGGCGTTGACCACGTTGACCAGTCCTTTGGCCAGCGTGATCTTTATGAGGCTGTCGTCGGGATGGGCATTGATATTGAAGTCCGTGCCGCAGGCGCTGACGGTCAGGCCTTCGTCCGTCTGCACGTCGAAGCGGTGTTTCGGGTCGGCCTTGACCGAGAAATATGCTTCGCCGGTGAGCCGTACCGTCCGCGTGTCGTCCGTAAAACGCTGCGGATAGGCGATCGACGAGCCGGAGTTGAGCCACACTTCGGAGAGGTCGGGCAGGACGATTTTACCGATTTGCCCGTGAGCTACCGTGACGGTAATCTGTTCGACGGGCGCAGGGGCTGCTCTGTCTTTAAGGAATTTCACATACAGCCCGCCGGCAAGCAGTAGCGGGATGAAAAGGCTGGCGGCCGCGTTCCGCAAAAAGTGTAAGACGCGCCGGCGACGACGCTGGCGTCTTATCTTGCCTCGAACGTATTTCCATCGCCGGTCGAGGTCTGTTCCGCGCTGGAGCGACAGCGTTTCCGTCAGCTCAAGGATACGCTGTATATCTTTTGTCTGTTTTGGGTCTGTTTCCATTTATTTCTTTCTACTGTTAATTAGACGTACAAGTCGTCGTATACCCTATGTTAAAAATAGCTGCATGTACAGAAAAAGCGGCAACGCCGGCAGAAAATCACTCAGTTCGGCGCGAAGCAGTTTCAGCGCTTTGCTCATATACGCTTCTACCGTCTTGACGGAAATCTGCTGCGCTTCGGCGATTTCCGAATAGGCTTTCCCCTCAAAACGGTTCATTACAAAAGCGTTCCGGACAGCTTCCGGCAGCCGGGCAAGAGCGGTATCCAGCATTTGTTCCAGTTCGGTAACAGCATAGAGTTCTTCGGGCGATTCGTCGATCGGATGATGCGCAAGCCCTTCCTTGCCGTTCGCTTCCGTATCCTGTCTACGCCGAAAGTCGATGCAGGCGTTTTTGACGGAAGTGACTAAAAAATTACGGAAAGAACGGTTGACTTCCAGCGATTTTCTGTTTTTCCAGAGTTTCAGGAACGTCTCCTGTACGATGTCTTCACGATCTTCCCTGTTCGGGACATAACGCATGGCATACCCGCACAACGGCGTGAAAAACTGGTAAAAAAGCGTTCGGAAAGCCGACTCGTCGTCTTTCATCGCCACCTTCCGGAACTGTTCGTCATAGTAATTCATAACTCATAACAACAATGAACTGTCTCCATAACTCAGGAAACGAAAATCATGATTCAGTGCGTAGTCATAGATTTGTTTCCAGTCGTCTCCCGCAAAGGCGGCCACCAGCAAAAGCAAGGTGCTTTGGGGTTGATGAAAATTGGTCAACATGCCGTTTAGCATGCGAAACGTATAACCGGGTGCGATCAGGATTTGAGTAGCCGCGGTCAACCGGTCGGTCTGTTGCCGGTCTAAATCGGCGAGAATTTGGCGCAGCGCTTCGGACGGCGAAATATCCGGAAGTGTTTTTTCATAGGGCGTCCACTGTCCAACGAACCGCTCTTCGGTCGACGCATCCGGATGCCGCGCCAGCATGGCGCCGATGTAATACAGACTCTCCAGTGTCCTCACCGACGTGGTTCCTACTGCAATCACACGTCCGGGTGATGCGAGCAGGCGGGTAATCGTACGGCGCTGCACCGTAAACCATTCCGTATGCATGGAGTGCGCGCCGATGGTTTCCGTCCTGACCGGTTTGAATGTGCCTGCGCCGACGTGCAGGGTGATTTCTTCCTTCTCAAAACCCCTGTCATCCAGCGCCGACAGCGTTTCGGGCGTGAAATGCAGCCCGGCCGTAGGCGCTGCTACCGAGCCTTTGATTTTTGAGTAAACGGTTTGATAGGCAGACAAATCCGAGGCTTCCGCTGCGCGATGCAGATACGGTGGAAGGGGAAGCGTTCCTGCGGCCTCCAAAAGGTCGGCAAACGTACAGGCCTCCGCTTCCCACGAGAACGCAATCCGGTGCGCATCCTCGCGGGTGGCCATCCGTTCGGCCGTTAAGATAACGCTTTCGCTTCCCACACGGACGGTCTGTGTTAAAAGTCCGTCCTTCCACTTTTTCAGATTGCCGACCAGGCATTTCCACGTACATCGCTTCGTTTGCTGAAAGGCGAGCGCGTAGTCGTGCGGTTCGACGGGTTCCAGACAAAAGACCTCGACGGACGCGCCGGTCGCCTTTTGAAACAGCAGACGCGCCTGAATCACGCGCGTGTTGTTGAAAACCAGCAGTGACTTTTCAGGCAAATAGTCCGGTAACCGGTAAAAATGCGTTTCATCGATTTGGCCCTGTCTGTATAGCAATAACTTAGACGTATCACGCCGGACAGGCGGATATTTGGCTATCCGTTCATCCGGAAGCGGATACTGGTAGTCAGCTATGCGAATCTGCCGAGGCGATCTCATTTTATCTCCATTTGAATGTCATCGGGAATGATCCCCGGGTGCAAAAATACGAATTTTCACGAAGTTCGATTACTCATCATTCATAAAATCCCGTCACCTTAGACAGCACGTCGATAGCAGGCTTTTTTAAGTGTCTCTGTTTCAGCAATAACGAGTCACAAAAAAAAGGCCGAAAAAAAATATCACGATTTAAGAGTTTTTTTATGTGATGATTGCAGTTTTTTCAAAATAAAAACACTACCTTTGTTGCGAATTTATTGTGTAAAGGCGATACTTCGAAAAAGACCAAAAGATGATACTGATCGCAGATAGTGGATCGACAAAAGCAGATTGGTGTGTAGTGGATGAAGAAGACTTAGTCCAATCTGCTCAAACAAAGGGATTTAACCCGTTTTTTCAATCGGAGGAAGAAATGGGGAGGGAGATCTCTGCACATCTTTTGGACTCGGTCAATCCGCTGAAGATCGATGCGGTGTACTTCTACGGCGCAGGCTGCGTGTTCGAAAAAGTGGAAATCATGCGCAGGGTGATCATGCGGCATTTCCATGTGGATCATGTGGAGGTGAATACCGATTTGCTGGCCGCCGCCCGCAGTTCCTGCGGCATGGAAGCCGGCATCGCCTGTATCATGGGGACAGGTTCCAATTCATGTTTTTACGACGGTGAACAGATTGTGCAGACGGTTTCGCCGCTGGGCTACATTTTGGGAGACGAAGGCAGCGGAGCGGATTTGGGAAAGCAACTCGTCAAAGACTTGCTGAAAGACATGATCACTCCCGAACTGAAAGAAACTTTTCTCAGGCGATTCGGTCTGACGCTGTCCGAGATCATGGAGCGCGTCTACCGGCGACCGCTGCCCAACCGTTTTCTGGCGAGTTTCGCCCCGTTCCTGTCGGAACATATCGAAGACCCGCGGATACACACGCTGGTACTAAACCGCTTCAAATCTTTTCTGCGACGAAACGTAATGAAATATGATTACCGGAACTTCCGGGCGCATTTTGTCGGTTCCGTTGCCTACTATTTCCGAAACATCCTGGAAGAAGCAGCTGCCGATACGGGCGTGAAAATCGGCTCAATCATCCATGCGCCCATGGAAGGACTGATTGCCTATCATACGACGGATCATACACCCTTGCCGGTGTTCTTTGACATATGACTGAAGGTACTTTTATTTCCTATTTAGACAATAAAATACGGCATTCCTCCCTCGGCTGAATTTTTTTCCTGAAAAATTTTCCGGTTTCCGAATATATTTGTATTTTTACAGTGAAATAAAGGGCGAACTGTTT
>JAISWC010000332.1 GCA_031271245.1 Tannerella sp.
CTTCTACCTGACGTGCCAGTTGATTGACATGGACGTCCCGGCAGTGATTGCGCTCAACATGTACGACAGCCTGGAACGTCATGGCGACAAGTTCGACTATCCTTCCCTGGCGCGAATGATCGGGATTCCCATCGTTCCGACCAACGGGCGCACGGGCGAAGGGCTGGAAGAACTCTTCAACCGCGTCATCCGGGTGTATGAGGAGACGGACCCCATCCTGCGCCATATACATATCAATTACGGAGAAACGCTGGAGGGAAGCATCCGGCACATCCGAAACCTGCTCCGCGCGAACGGCGCCATCGAAGAGAGCCGCTCGAAACGCCACCTGGCCATCAAACTGCTGGAACGGGACAGGGAGGTCGAACAGTACATCCGTCAACTGCCCGCACACGGGGTCATCCTGAAGGAACGCGACCGGGACGTCGCACAACTGGAGCATCTGTTGCACACCGACAGCGAAACGGCTTTTACGGATGCCCGTTACGGATTCATCTCCGGCGCCCTGCGCGAAACGTATGAACCCAACAAACTCAGAGACGTGTCGCGTACACAAATCATTGACACCATTGTTACGCACAGGGCGCTGGGCTTTCCCGTCTTCCTGCTGTTCATGTGGATCATGTTTGAAGCGACCTTCCGGCTGGGCGAACATCCGATGAACTGGATCGAAGCGCTGGTGGAATCGGTCGGAGTTTTGGTACAGAGTCACCTGGCGGAAGGGCCGTTGAAGGATTTGCTGGTCGACGGCATCATCCGGGGAGTCGGCGGCGTGATTGTCTTTTTGCCGAACATCCTGATTCTGTATGCCTTCATTTCCTTTATGGAAGATTCGGGCTACATGGCCCGGGCGGCCTTTATCATGGACAAGCTGATGCATGCCATGGGACTGCACGGGAAATCCTTTATTTCCCTGATCATGGGATTCGGCTGCAACGTGCCGGCCATTCTGGCGTCGCGCACCATTGAAAGCCGCAATAGCCGGATACTGACGATGTTGGTCAACCCGCTGATGAGCTGCAGCGCCCGCCTGCCCGTCTATCTGCTGCTGGCAGGCGCCTTCTTTCCCGGTCAGGCCGGTCTTATCCTGTTTGTCCTGTATGGTTCGGGAATCCTGCTGGCTGTCGTCATGGCGCGACTTTTCAAACGTTTCCTGATCAAAGGCGAAGACATTCCCTTCGTCATGGAACTGCCGCCCTACCGGATGCCCACGGTGCGCTCCATCCTCATCCACATGTGGGACAAAGCCTACCAGTACCTTCGCAAAATGGGCGGCGTCATTCTGATTGCTTCCGTAATCATCTGGTTTCTGGGTTATTTCCCGCGCGAGACAGAACAGGACAGGCGGTATGACGAACAGATAGCAGCGGTTTCGCAATCGCTGCTCCCGCCCGGCGAAAAGGAGATGAAACTGGCCGAACTGGAACGGAACAAGGCCATTGATCACCAGCAAAACTCCTGCATCGGACGTCTTGGCCAAGCCATACAGCCCGTGTTGCAGCCGCTGGGATTCGACTGGAAAATCAGTATCAGCCTGTTGACCGGGATGGCGGCCAAGGAAGTGGTCGTCAGCACGCTCAGCGTGCTGTACACGGGCGAAGAAACCGGTAGCGCCCAGTTGGCCGAACGGCTGAAGCAAAGCCGGGACGCCCGCGGAAATCCGGTGTTTACGCCACTTGTCGCGCTGAGTTTGATGTTTTTCGTGCTGATTTACTTTCCCTGTATCGCGACCGTCACGGCCATTGTGAAGGAGTCCCGCTCGTGGAAGTGGGGACTGTTTGTCATCGGATATACATGCGTACTGGCGTGGGCAGTCGCCTGGGCTGTCCATCATGCCGGCTTTTTATTTATCTAAAAGAAAATGATATGTTTCAGGAAATCGCCATTATCCTTATCGGCATACTGACTGCCGGATACATTGTCCGGAAACTCTACCGGCGCTTCACCTCATCCGCGGCAAATTCTCCGTGTGCGGGATGCGGGGGGTGCCGTCAGCCGGATACACGTAACGAAACCTGTCCGCCGGAGGGTGAAAAAAAAGAAGAATGGAAGGAGACTATTTGACAATGCCACCCGAAATCCAGCGATTCAGGTAATAAGGTTCGTCCAGGCTGCTGATGATTACGCCGCGGGATGTGCTGGAATGGGCGAATTTCCGGTCTTTCAGATAAATCCCCACATGGGAAGGGCGTTTGGAATTTTTAGTAGTATGGAAAAATACCAGATCACCCTCGCGAAGTTTGGCCGGGGCTTTGACCGGCCGGCAATTGAGCTGTAACATGGCTGCCGACGAACGCGCCAGTTCTTTACCGTAAATATTTTTATAGACGACGGAAACAAAACCGGAACAGTCAGTACCCTTTCGTGAACTTTGTCCCATTCGGTAGGGTGTACCGATCCACCTGGCAATCATGTCATACAGTTCCAAATTGTCCTTGGGCGTCACCTGCATGTCCAGCTTTGAGGAAAGCGTCTCCGCCCATTCGGATACGGCGGAAGCAGCCGGCAATGCAGCATATCGGCGTGTCGAACATGAAAAACACATGCTCACCATCAAAAAAGCAATAGCTATAAACGTATTTCGCCTGTTCATTATTTATATAATTCCGTTCACCGGAGCAAAGGTAAGAATATATATTGGCTAAATCTTTTTTTTGAAGTGCGATAGTTGTTAGCTCTCCGTATTTGACGTACGCGATCACTTCATAATAACATCATTCAGATTGACGTCATCCCCGGATACCTGCTGATGAACCGGAACAGGGGTAGAGATGTGGCGCGCCACGTCTCTACAGCAGTCGCGCCCGGTACAGCGCTTATTCCTGCATGGATAATACGTTTGACGGGGTGACACCTCAATCTAATATTTCACCCATACAACATTCTTCTTATCTTTGCAGAAAAAAATGAATACATTGTGTCCTTCCTGTGAAGTCATGGCGCCGGCCGGCTCATACGAGTGCCTGATGGCCGCCATTCAGGGCGGCGCCGATTCCGTTTATTTCGGCATCGAAAAGCTGAACATGCGTGCGCGTTCGTCCAACAATTTCACGGCCGGCGATTTGCCGCGGATTGTTTCCCTCTGTCGCGAGCACGGCCTCAAGTGTTACCTTACCCTCAACACGGTGATGTATGACGAAGACCTCCCGCTGATGCGCGACATCGTGGATGCGGCTAAGGCTCACGGCGTCGACGCCATCATTGCGGCCGATGTGGCGGCGATGGAATATGCCTGCCGCATCGGACAGGAAGTACACCTCTCCACGCAGCTGAACATCTCCAACGTCGAGGCGCTGAAGTTTTACGCCCGTTTTGCCGACGTCGCCGTACTGGCACGCGAACTGAATCTCGAACAGACCAAAGTCGTCTTCGACGCCATCGAGACGCAGCAAATCAAAGGCCCGAAAGGCGAACTTGTACGGATCGAGATGTTCTGCCACGGCGCCCTCTGCATGGCCATTTCGGGGAAATGTTACCTCAGCCTGCACGAGATGAATCACTCGGCCAACCGCGGTTCGTGCATGCAACTGTGCCGCCGCGGATATACCGTCAGGGACAGGGAATCGGACCTCGAACTCGATATGGAAAATCAGTACATCATGTCGCCCAAGGATTTGAAGACCATCCATTTCATGAACAGGATGATGGATGCCGGCGTACGCGTGTTCAAGATTGAGGGACGCGCACGCGGGCCGGAATATGTGCGTGTGGTGACCTCCTGTTACCGGGAAGCCGTCCGCGCCTGCTGCGACGGCGTCTACGACGAAGAGATGATTGCCGCCTGGGACGAACGGCTGAAAAGCGTTTTCAACCGCGGGTTCTGGGACGGATATTACCTCGGACAGCGTCTGGGCGAATGGAGCAGCCGTTACGGTTCCCACGCTTCCAAGCGGAAAGAATACATCGCCAAAGGAATCAATTATTTCAGCAAAATCGGAGTAGCCG
>JAISWC010000334.1 GCA_031271245.1 Tannerella sp.
AATTCATCATTCATTTAGATTTATATGAAAGCGAACAAAACATTTGGATACGTCCTTTACGGACTGATTTTCGCCGCCGGCCTCCTGCTGGGATGGCTCCTGTCAGGCGATTCGAAGAAACTTGCGGAACAGGCGCAACACGTTCATTCCGCGGACGAAGCGCAGGTCTGGACCTGCTCCATGCACCCGCAGATACGCCAGGACAAACCGGGCAAATGCCCGCTCTGCGCCATGGACCTGATCCCTCTCAGAACGTCGGGTGCATCCGGCGCCACATCCGACCCCGACGCCATCCGGCTTTCGGCCGAAGCCGCGGCGCTGGCCGGCATACAGACGAGCGTGGTAGGCCGCAGCCGTCCGGTTCGGGAGATACGCCTCTACGGCACGATAAAGCCCGACGAACGGCGACTGCATTCGCTCGTCTCGCACGTGAGCGGGCGCATCGAAACGCTGGCGGTGCACTATGCAGGCGAGACCGTGCGCGAAGGGCAGGTCATCGCCACCATCTACTCGCCCGACCTGCTGAACGCGCAGCAGGAACTGCTCGAAGCCCTCAAACTGGCTGCCTCGCAGCCCGCCTTGCTGCCCGCCGCCCGCGAGAAACTCCGCCTCTGGAAACTCACCGACGCCCAGATCGCCGAAATCGAGCGGACGGGACAGGCCTCGTCCACCGTCGACCTGCTGGCCGGCGCCGGCGGCGTGGTGACGGTCAGGCGGGTGGAGCAGGGCGACTACGTCACTCAGGGCGGCGCGCTCTTCGACCTGGCCGACCTGTCGTCCGTCTGGGCGGTGTTCGACGCCTACGAAGCCGACGCGCCCTACCTGAAAACGGGCGACCGGGTGGAATATACCCTGCAAACCCTGCCGGGCAAGACCTTTACGGGACGCATCTCCTTCATCGACCCCACGCTCGATCCCGCCACACGCACGGTCAAGGTGCGGGTCGAGACGCCCAATCCGCGCCTGGAACTGAAACCGGAGATGTATGCCGGCGCCCTGGTCCGTACTTCGCTCAGGCAGGCGGACGAGACGGTCGTACCGAAAACGGCGGTCTTGTGGACGGGCAGGCGTTCCGTCGTCTACGTGAAACAGCCGGACACGGACGAACCTGTGTTTAAAATGCGGGAAGTAGAACTGGGGGCGTCGCTGAGCGAGGAGTACATCATACTGGCCGGACTTCGCGAGGGCGAGGAGATAGTGACGCACGGCGCATTCGCCGTAGACGCCAGCGCCCAGCTGGAGGGGAAACCGAGCATGATGAACGGCGCGGCCGCGTCGCAGCCGTCCGGCGGCGACCATGCGACACTCAAGGTCGGCGGACGCTGCGAGATGTGCAAAGAGCGCATCGTGACCGCCGCCCGGAAGGTGCACGGCGTGAAGTCGGCCTCCTGGGATAGCGAAACCGGGCAGTTGCATCTGCAATTCGACGCCCAGTCAACGTCGGTCGACGCCGTTGCCCGCGCCGTCGCCGCCGCAGGACACGACACGGACTCCGGCAAGGCAGACCGGGCGGTATACGACGCCCTGCCGGACTGCTGCAAGTATCGCGAATAGCATGACTGGAAAAACTGTAACTGTAACTGATTTTCTTCCGTTCGATGGGAAACAGGGTTTTGTCGCCATTGCAAAATACGCATCTTTCATTTCTGATGCGCTCGTAAATGAGACCATGTGATTTGCGCCAGGTCAGGAGTTCTGAAATTAGAAATGTACCCCACTCATATCCCATCATTCTCCATTCCGGGAAAATTTTTATGCCGTAGCTACATACTTATTCCGTTTTTTCACCGTTTAGCATACAGTTAAACATTAATCCCAAAAAAAATGACAACGAAAAAAGACCGGATTTTGTGGGCGGATGACGAAATCGACCTGCTGAAGCCGCACATCCTTTTCCTGCAGGAGAAGGGATACGAGATTACGCCCGTGGTCAGCGGGCAGGACGCGATTGAATATTGCCGGGAACAGACGTTCGACCTCATTTTCCTCGACGAAAACATGCCGGGACTGACCGGCCTGGAGACCCTGTCCGCCATCAAGGAAATCGACCCGGGCGTGCCCGTTGTGATGGTCACCAAAAGCGAGGAGGAAAGCATCATGAACCAGGCCATCGGCAACAAAATCGCCGACTACCTCATCAAACCGGTCAACCCCCACCAGCTGCTGCTCTCCATCAAGAAGAACCTCCACAAAAGCGACATCATCTCGAACATGACTACCGCCGGCTACCAGCAGGAATTTGCCCGTATCGGCACGCAAATCAACGATTCCCTGACGGCCGACGACTGGATGGACGTCTACCGGAAACTGATCTACTGGGAACTGGAGCTCGAGGAAGGACAGTCGCAGATGAAAGACCTGCTCCGCATGCAAAAACAGGAAGCCAACAACGTCTTCGGCAAGTTTGTAAAGAAAAATTACCTCCAGTGGATGGAGTATCCCGAACAGCGGCCGCTGATGAGTCCCGACCTGTTCAGGAAAAAAGTGTTCCCCCTGCTGGACAGCGACGAACGGCTGTTCTTTATCCTGATCGACAATTTCCGCCTCGACCAGTGGCGGGTGGTGAAAAACCTGCTGTCGGACTATTTCACCTTCGACGAAAGCCTGTATTACAGCATCCTCCCCACGGCTACGCAATACGCGCGGAACGCTATCTTTTCCGGCCTGATGCCCGTCCAGATTGAACAGATGTTCCCCGAACTGTGGGTCGACGAGGAAAGCGAAGAGGGAAAAAATATCAATGAGGAACCGCTGATCCGGACACAAATCGAGCGTTTCCGCAAAAAATATTCCTTTTCGTATCACAAGATTCACGACTCCCAGTACGGCGAGAAACTGCTGAACAACCTTTCCTCGCTGGAGCACAATCAACTGAACGTCATTGTCATCAACTTCGTCGACATGCTTTCGCACGCCCGCACCGAAAGCAAAATGATCCGCGAACTGGCGCAGAGCGAAGCCGCCTACCGCAGCCTGACGCGCTCGTGGTTCCAGCATTCCACCACACTGGAACTGTTCAAGAGCCTGGCGAAAAGAGAATACAGGGTCATCGTCACCACCGACCACGGCACCATCAAGGTAGACAACCCGGTCAAAATGGTGGGCGACCGCAACACCAGCACCAACCTGCGCTACAAGATGGGGAAAAACATGAGCTACGACTCCAAGCACATCTTCGAGATCAAGGAGCCTGTCAAGGCAGGTCTACCGTCGCCCAACCTGAGCACCCGCTACATCTTTGCTACCGACGAATCGTTTTTCGCCTATCCGAACAATTACAACTACTACGTCTCGTACTACCGCGACACGTTTCAGCACGGCGGCATTTCGCTCGAAGAGATGCTGATTCCCTTCATCTCCATGCAACCCAGATGAACGCCCATGATACTTGCCGTCAATGACCTGCCCGCCGTCCACCGGGCGGCCGCGGAATTTATCCGCCTCATGGGCGACCGCACCGTGGTTGCCTTTCACGGCGAAATGGGTGTCGGGAAAACGACGTTCATCAAGGCCGTATGCGAAGCGCTGGGTGTGGACGACGCCGTGGGCAGTCCCACCTTCGCCATCGCCAACGAATATCGCAGCGCCGCAACGGGCGAACTTATCTATCATTTCGACTTTTACCGCATCCACCGGCTTGCCGAGGCACAGGACATCGGCGTCGAAGACTATTTCTACAGCGGCGCCCTGTGTTTCATCGAATGGCCGGAAAAAATTGCGACGCTGCTCCCTGCCGACACCCTGCACGTCCGGATGACGGAGAACGCCGACGGCACAAGGATGCTGGAGGTCGACGGCGAACAGGGCTAACATCCCATCTGAAACAATTTATTGGCAGAAGCGCAGGAAAAGGCTATTGTTCTTCCGGTTTGCGCGCGTTGCGGAGCCGGTCGGAGGCAAAGATAAAGTCGTTTAAGGCTGCATTGCCGGACGAGAGTATCTGTTCTTTCGAGCCTTGCCATTCCCTGACGCCTTCGCGGATGAAAATGATGTTCTCGCCGATGTTCATGACCGAATTCATATCGTGCGTATTGACAATGGTGGTCATGTGATATTCCTGCGTGATGCCGTGAATCAGTTCGTCGATCACCAGCGCCGTTTTGGGGTCAAGCCCCGAATTAGGTTCGTCGCAGAGCAGGTATTTGGGTTGCAGGGCGATGGCGCGTGCGATGGCGGCGCGTTTCATCATTCCTCCGCTGATTTCGGAAGGATAAAGGTCGCCCGCGTCGGCCAGGTTCACCCGTTCCAGGCAGAACAGCGCCCGGCGACGGCGGTCACGCGCCGCCTCGCGCGAGAACATGTCCAGCGGGAACATCACATTTTCCAGTACCGTCATGCTGTCGAACAGCGCCGAACCCTGAAACAGCATGCCCGTCTCACGACGCAGGCTTTTCAGTTCGTTTTTTCCCATGGCCAGGATGTTGCGCCCGTCATAGAGTATCTCGCCCCGGTCGGGACGGATTAGCCCGATGATACTTTTCATCATCACCGTTTTGCCCGATCCGCTCCGCCCGATGATCAGGTTCGTTATGCCGGTCTCGAACGTCGCCTCGACCCGGTCCAGCACGGTGCGTCCCTCGAACGATTTTGTCAAGTCACTGATCTGTATCATTACATGAGCATGATGTGGGTGAGAAGTACGTCGGCCATCAGGATCATCACGCTGCTGGTGACCACCGCGTTGGTGCTGGCCTTCCCGACGTCCAGCGAACCGCCCCTGACGTTGTAGCCGAAGTAGGCGGCGATGGAGGCGATCAGGAAGGCGTAAACAATCGATTTGATGACGGAGTAGGTGATATAGAATCCGTTGAAGTAATACTGCAGGCCAAATTCAAAGGACGAAGGCGTCATGCCGTTCCCGAAATAGCTGGCACCAATGCCGCCGAGGATGCCGGTCGTCATGCTGAAGAATACCAGTATGGGAATGAACAGCATCAGTCCGACAATCTTCGGAAGAATCAGGAAATTAGCCGGATTGACGCCCATGATTTCCATCGCGTCGATCTGCTCCGTGACACGCATGGTGCCGATTTCGGACGCGATGTTGCTACCCACCTTGCCGGCCAGAATCAGGCACATGATGGAGGAGGAAAACTCCAGCAGGATGATTTCGCGCGTCGTATAACCGATGGTGAATTTGGGTATTAGCGGCGAGGTGACGTTCAGCGAGATCTGGAGAGCAATCACCGTACCGATAAACAGGGAGATAATCACGACAATCCAGATGGAATCCACGCCCAGCTTGTATATTTCGCGCACCAGCTGTTTGAAGAACATGCTCCACCGCGTAGGGACGGAGATCGTTTTAGCCATCAGCAAGGTGTATTCCCCCAATTGATGCAAAGCCTTGTACATGCTTCTCGTTTTTAATTTCAGGACAAAGGTAGCAATATTTCGCCTTAAAATGCGGTGTAATTGATTTTTTGCTGATTTTGCAGCACAATACAAACAGTGAAATATGGCAAAAATAAAACTACTTTTCTGGAGATATGTGGATGGCAGACAAATCATTATTGATACAAGAACCTGGGGAATCCTCAGAATTGACGCGACGCTTGATAATGCCTCGAGAGAATATCAGCATTATTTTGCAAAGGCGTCATCAAACGAAAAACAGACCGGAAGGGCTTTATACATGGACTTGTGTACAGGCATATAAAGATATTTCTAAAGCCGATTATCAGCAAAAACCGTCAGGATCGTATAAACCGAAAAAAAATCTTTTTCAGCAAAAACCGGTTACCATGCCGGATTTCGACACCCAATTCAGTCACGGTTACAGGACGTGGAAAACCGGAAACTGTTGCACCGGAAAGGTCGTGAAATTAAAGATTATTACAGTGACCGTTCATTCTTCAGGGAGAAGATCAGCGCATACACCCGCATCTGTTTGAGCATGGCGACCAGTCCGTTGGAGCGGGTGGGCGAGAGGTGTTCGCGCAGTCCGATTTTCTTGATGAAATAGAGGTCGGCATCCAGGATTTCCTGCGGTGTATGTCCCGAGAGTACCTTTATCAGCAGGGAAACAATTCCCTTTACGATGACGGCGTCGCTTTCGCCCCGGAAGACGATATGTCCATCCACCCGGTCGGCCTGCAGCCAGACGCGGCTCTGGCAACCTTCAATCAGGTTGTTCACCGTTTTGAGGTTTTCGTCCAGCGGTTTCAGCGAATTACCCATCTCTATCAGCAGGGCGTACCTGTCCATCCAGTCGTCAAAAACGGAAAACTCTTCGATAATTTGTTCCTGTGCTTCGTTTATCGTCACGACAAATAATGTTTAACTGTTAATTATTAATGACCGGCGCGGACTCATTCTCCATTCTCCATTCTCCATTCTCAATTCCTGAAGATGACGTGCAGGACGGTCTGTCCGACGGCTTTCAGCGTTTCGCGGTCGATGTTGTCCATTGTGTCGTGCTGCGTATGCCAGTAGTGTCCGAATCCGTGAGGCGTATCCGGGTCATAATTGATAATGTCCAGACAGGGGATATTGCGCCCCCGAATCACATAGAAGTGGTCATCGACCACGCTGCCGCCACTGCGATTGATGAAATACTTTCCGTATCCCAAGTTGCGAGCGGTGCTCCAAACATGTTCGACCGTCGGCGCCGCATAGCGCACCGAAGTATATTCCTTGTAAAACGTGGCGCCGCGTGCGCCGACCATATCCAGCAGAATCCCGTATCCGGCGCTGTAG
>JAISWC010000219.1 GCA_031271245.1 Tannerella sp.
GAAGCCGTTCCGTTTTCCACCTCCCTGATTTCTTCGCGGATGCAGGTCATCACTTCGACAAAGCGGTCCAGTTCGGCCAGGCTTTCACTCTCTGTCGGTTCAATCATCAGCGTGCCGTGCACCGGAAAGGATAGGGTAGGGGAGTGGTAGCCGAAGTCGGCCAGCCGTTTGGCGATGTCGTTCTCGTCGATGCCGGCCGACGCCCTGAAAGGACGGCAGTCCAGAATCAGTTCGTGTCCGACGCGCCCCCGTGTGCCGGTGTAGACGATGCCGTACACATCGCGCAGCCGGGCTGCCAGATAATTGGCGTTGAGGATAGCCATGCGGGTGGCGTGCGTCAGGCCGTCCGTTCCCAGCAGGCGGATACAGGCGTAGGCCACGGGCAGGATACCGGCGTTGCCGAAGGGCGCTGCGGCCACGGCGTGGAGGCGGCAACCGGAAGCGGCGGTCGGGTGGGAGGGGAGGAACGGCATAAGGTGGGCGGCCACGCAGACAGGGCCTACACCCGGGCCGCCGCCGCCGTGGGGCGAGGCAAACGTCTTGTGCAGATTCAGGTGGCACACGTCCGCGCCGATAAGTCCCGGACTGGTCAGTCCCACCTGTGCGTTCATGTTGGCGCCGTCCATATACAGCTGTCCGCCGCAGGCATGGACGATGGCGCACATCTCCCGGATGTCCGCCTCGAAAATGCCGTGTGTCGACGGATACGTAATCATGCATGCCGCCAGCCGTTCCCGGTTTTCTTCGGCCTTCAGGCGGAAATCGGCCGGGTCGATGTTTCCCCGTTCGTCGCAGCGGACGGTGACGGTCGTGTAGCCGCACTGGACGGCGCTGGCCGGGTTGGTGCCGTGAGCCGAGGCGGGCAGCAGGACGACGTTGCGGTGTCCCTGCCCGATGCTTTCCTGATACGACCGGATGGCGCGAAGCCCGGCGTATTCGCCCGCCGCGCCCGAATTGGGTTGCAGGCTGATGCCGGGCAGACCCGTGATTTCGGTCAGGAAGGCGGAGAGGTATTCGATTAATTCGGTATACCCTTCCACCTGGTCGGCGGGTGCGTAAGGGTGGATATGCTGAAATTCGGGGCGGCTGAGGGGGAGCATTTCCGTGGCCGCGTTCAGCTTCATCGTGCACGAACCCAGCGCAATCATCGAGTGCGCCAGCGAAATGTCTTTGCGTTCCAGCCGCTTGATGTAGCGCATCAGTTCCGTTTCGGTATGATATTTCCGGAACACTTCCTGCTGCAGGAAGGCGGAGGTGCGCGCCGGTTTCCGGTCGAAACGGATTTGCATCGGGATACGGTCCCGCAGGGTACGTTCCGTGCCGGCAGTGGCGGAAAAGATGTGCAGCAGCGTGGCGATGTCGGCGGCCTGCGTTGTCTCGTCGATGCTGACGCCAATTTCGCCTGTGGCAAAGTAGCGCAGGTTGACGCGGCATGACAAGGCGGTGTCGCGCAGGGCGGCGATTGAGACATGCTCCGGCGCGGCGATTTTCAGCGTGTCGAAATAATGGCTGTTCAACTGCCTGTATCCCGCCTGCTCCAGTTCACCGGCGAGGAATCCGGCATACGCATGGATGCGTGCGGCGATGTCGCGCAGTCCTTCGGCGCCGTGGTATACGGCGTAGAAGCCGGCCATGATGGCCGGGAGCGCCTGGGCGGTACAGATATTGGACGTCGCCTTTTCGCGCTTGATATGCTGTTCGCGCGTCTGGAGCGCCAGGCGGTAGGCCGGGCGTCCGTGCGCGTCGACCGAAAGGCCGACAATGCGTCCCGGAATCTGGCGCTTGTATTCATCCTTTACGGCGAAATACGCCGCCGACGGCCCTCCGTAGAACATCGGTATCCCGAAGCGCTGGCTGCTGCCGAACACGACGTCGGCATCCCATTCGCCCGGAGGTGCGAGCAGGGCCAGACTCAGCAGGTCGGCGGCCACGGCCACGCGCGTCCCGCGGGCGTGAGCGGCGGCCACAAACCCGGCATAATCTTCGACGGAACCGTTGCCGTCGGGATACTGGACGATGGCAGCGAAGACGTTTTCCGTCAGCGGATACCGGCGGTAATCGCCCGTGACCGTTTCGACACCCTGCGGCTCCATCCGCGTCCGAATCACGGCCTGTGTCGATTCAAACACATTTTCATCCACAAAAAGCACATTCGCCCCGGCTTTTACCTGTTCGCGGCTGCGGGCGGCGTGGAGCATCGTGGCGGCTTCGGCGGCGGCCGTGGCTTCGTCCAGCAGCGAGCAGTTGGCCAGCGCCATGCCGGTCAGTTCGCAGACTGCGGTTTGGAAGTTGAACAGCGCCTCCAGACGTCCCTGCGACACTTCGGCCTGGTAGGGAGTGTAGGAGGTGTACCACACCGGGTTTTCAAAGACGTTGCGCAGGATGGGCGACGGACAGACCGTATCGTACCATCCCGTGCCGATGTATGACGTAAAGACCCGGTTTTTGGCGGCCAGTCCGGCCATGTGTTCGGCGAACTCGCGTTCGGTCATTGCTTCGGGAAGGTTCAGCGGCCGCTCCAGGCGGATGTCCGGCGGCAGGGTTTGTTCGATCAGTTCGTCGACCGAAGCAGCTCCGATGGCTTCCAGCATCGAAGGCAAATCGTCCGCGGAAATACCCGCGTGACGGCCGGCAAATATAGTTGTATTCATTTGAATGCAGAATTTTTTTTAAACAGTTCGCCTCCGTCGGCGTTGGAAAAGGCCACAAGGGTTTTGGCCATATCATAGCAAACCGCCTTTACGTTGCGGGGTTTTTTATTTCCATCGGGGCCTTCGAAGGCGCTTTTCAATTCGCGATCGTAGCTTTCGCCTCTTTCGATCGTGATATCAATCCGTTCTTTCAGTTTTAACAGCTTTCCCATCTTACAGCAGCTTATTTTTAAAGTTCCGGCAAAGATACGATTAAGAGTTGAGAATTGAAAATGGAGAATGGAATAGTTGAGAATAGAGAATTGAAAACGGAAAGTATTTTTCGTAAAAGTGTCCCCGGAGTCCCTAATGTCCCAGGGCGGGCTTTAGCCCACTTTTTCTTCATAGCCGGATGCTTTCGTTTCCGGAAAGAAAGAGAAAGAAATCACAGCCGATTTTGTCATCCGAAAGAAAGCTATTATCTTTGTCGGCAAATCAAAAATCGTATAACAACCGTATTGAAACAGATTATGGGAGCAAAAAAGCAGAACGGGGAACATCCGGAGTCGTGTGTTATCGCCGGTCCGATCTACGACGCCGTATTCGGAAGGCGAGCGGAAAATGCGTATCACTATACATTAATACTATTACTACAGGACAATGGAAATAAACAGCCGGTTTGATCATTTCAATTTCAATGTACTTGACCTCGAACGCAGTCTCGCATTTTATGACAGGGCGCTCGGTCTGAAGGAAGCACGTCGTCGGACGGCAGCCGACGGTTCGTATGTCATCGTGTACCTGACAGACCGTCAGACCGGCTTTCTGCTGGAACTGACCTGGCTGCGCGACCATCCGGCCCCCTACGATCTGGGCGAGTGTGAATTTCACCTGTGTGTCCGCGTGCCGGGCGATTATGAGGAAACGCGCCGGTATCACAGGGAAATGGGCTGTGTTTGTTACGAGAATCTCGATATGGGGCTTTATTTTATTGAAGATCCTGACGGATACTGGATCGAGATTTTGCCACTTCCCTGAATACAGGCGTTTTCCGGAAGATGACAGCAAGGGAAAAAAGACTGCCAAAAATCAGACGGTTGCATCTTTGGCACGATCTTTGCGGTCTCCCGGAGCGTATGTATTCTTGTGATATACAACAGAAATAATGATTTTGGGATTGAATATGATTTGGGAACAAAAAAAGGACAGGGATACATCTGTCGGGTCGATGAATGAAATTCACGCAGGATTTGGTTGCGGAAAAATTGCTTTCGGGGGCAAATGGGGGGCAAAAGCAAGTGTTAATTTGTCGGTTTATAATTCTCCGATCGTTAAAATGCCATTTTCGAGGCGAAAAAAAGAGCCGAAATTACCATTTCTTCTGTTGGGTTTTGGATTTTTTGGGGGCAAATATCGGCAAATAAATGGCTTAATTTGCAGTATATCAGTGAAGTGACATACATTAATGAATGTTATGCTTTTTTTTAGGGCGAATTTAATTATCTATAAAAATCGGTGTTACATTTGCATTAGAAAAATGACCTTTCCGAATCCTGAAATCCGGAGCATGTGAAAGGGTTCATTTTTCAAGAGAAAAAAGGTTTTGATAATAAAAAAATAAATGAGTAATAAATTTTTTGATTATGATTGTTTTATTTAAATTGACTGTAAAATGAAAAGAATGTTTAGATTTTATGTATGCGCTGCCATTCTGGCAGCAGGATTCACTGGATGTACCAGTGATGGTGAAGGACCCGGGCCTAAACCGCCTGTGGATGCGAGTGACGTTGTGGAAGGTATTCCTACCTATGCCACGTTTAGATTTCAGGTGAGTGGTGAAGACCTTTCGGGAAGAGCGCTGACAGGTGATGCCGGTGGTGATTCAGAATCAACTAAGGTGAAAGATGTCCGTTTGCTTATTTATAATGCAAAGGATAGCTGCGAGGTGAATGAAATTGTTACGGGTGGTGACCCTATATGGGGATCGACCAATGCACCGAAATCGAAGACGGTGCGGGTAACATCCGGTAATAAGAAAATCTTTGTGA
>JAISWC010000306.1 GCA_031271245.1 Tannerella sp.
CCTCCCTTTTCGGCCGTAATACCCTTAAATGCCGAAGTGGTTACCCCGTCTATCGTAAGCGTAATCGTCCCATACTGGGGATTATACTTCCACGACCGTCGGTCTGTCGACCCACTAAAGGCCGGATTCAGGTAATCATACTGCGTCGCCCAGAGCGTTTCCCGGTTTCCGGAACTGCGGTTGATGTTGCCCGTTTGGAACAGGTCGGAATAGGCGTCGCCGGGCTGGTCGAGTTTCGTGCCGAAACGTTCGGTCATCAGTCCCATGGCCGGATAGTCGATGACGGCCGTAGCTGCGCTGATGGCATTGTCGTAGTCGCCGAGCGAGATATAGATTTCCGACAGCAGGTGCTGTGCCATCTGCTTGGAAATTTTCCCGTCTTTGACGGCGTCGATATTGCCCAGCAGCGAAACGGCTTCCGTCAGGTCGTTCTTTGCCTGCGTATAGGTTTCTTCGCGGGTAGCCCGGACGAAGTCGCGGCGTACTTCGACGACTTCTTCCGTAATCAGCGGCACGCCTCCATACATGGAGCCCAGGATCCGGTATCCGAATGCGCGGAAAAACAGCGCCTCACCACGCATCACTTTTTTGTCGGCTTCCGGTATGTCGGCATCCTGTAGCCGCGTCAGAACCAGATTTGCCTGACTGATGATACTGTACATACTGTTCCAGATGTCAGTGGTCTCCAAACTTGTCGGAATCAGATGCGCTGCATATTTATTCAATTTATTTACATCATGCGAACTGAAAGAAAGGTCGGTAGCGTAATAGAAGGCAAACTCATTGGTTTCATAAAAAAAGATGTCTGCCGGTCTACGGTATATCCTGTTGACCGCCGCCTGAAAGTCGGAAACCGTCACTAACGAGTTTTCCGGTGTATAGATGGACAGCGGCTTTTCTTCCAAAAAGTCATTTTCATTACAGGAAATAATGGCCAATAATGCCATGACAATCATGATCCTTGTTGTTTGATACATTGTTTTCATTTTTCTTCTTGTTTAAAATTCGAAATTAATACCCATGGAATACGTTTTTAAAAGCGGATATTCATCGCCCAATCCCGTATTTGTTTCCGGATCCCAGCCGTCCCAGTCTGTAATCGTAAACAGGTTGGTGCCCGTTGCATATACCTTGAAATTATTGATGCCTATCTTCTTCAGCAACGCCGAAGGCACCCGGTATGAAAGCGTCAGGTTCTGCAAACGGATGAAACTGCGTTGGATATACGGCGAGTAGGGCCAATCCAGCGCCGGCGGAAAATATCCGATTTGCCGGTAGAGGGCATCCGGATTTTCCGGCGTCCAGTAGTCCCACTTGAAGCGGTTCCACTGGTAAATATTGTCCGGATTGGCCAGTCCGGTACCGGGCTGCGAGTAATAGTAATCCTTTCCGCCCTGGATCGAATTGATAAACGCCTTCAATTCCAAGTTTTTGTATTGTAGTACGTTCTCAATGCTGAAGCGGTACGACGGGTCGGTATATCCGAGAATGATCCGGTCTGCTCCAGCCGTATAGTCTCCGTCGCCGTTCTGGTCGCGCACCTTGTAGGTGCCGTAGGAGAAGCCTTCCGGAATGATACCCGCATGATAGTCGGCCATCTGCCACATGCCGATCAGTTCGTAATCGTAGCATACACCGAAGGGCTGATCCATGAAGACCTTGGAGGCAACGAGGTCGTCTTCCTTGCCGTCGCCGTCATTGTCGAGGCCCATGATGCTGACTACTTTATTCCGGTTCAACGACCAGTTGAACGCCACCGTCCAACTGAAATCTTTGGTCTGTACGGGGATGCCCGTCAGATTCAGTTCCCAGCCCCGGTTGGCTAATTTGCCGATATTGATGGGAATATTACTGATGCCGTTGTTCAACTTGGGAATATTGATGTTATACAGTACATCGAACGTGTTCGAGCGGTAATATTCCATGTAACCGGACAGTCTCCCGTTCAGCACGCTGAAATCCAGTCCGGTGTTGAATGAGTTGGTCGTTTCCCATTTCAGGTTGCCGTTGGCCATGGCGCTGATGTAAAGGCCCTTCTCTGCCGTCCCTCCGTCGCCGTAGAGATAGGCGTTGTTGGTAGCCATTTTGGCCAGCGTCTGGTAGCGTCCTACGGTACGGTTACCATTCGAGCCGTAGGAGAGGCGCAGTTTCAGGTTGTCGAGCCACGTTACGTTGTCTTTCAGGAATGCCTCCTCGCTCAGGTTCCAGGCAACGGCCGCTGAGGGAAACAGAGCGAACTTGTTGTCTTTTCCGAAACCGGAGAATCCGTCGCGGCGCAACGTTCCCGTAAAACTGTAGCGGCTGTTGTACGTATAGGCCAGTCGCAACATGGCGTAAAGGCTCGATTCCTCCCATGCGTCGGATGAAATGGACTGCTGGGAAGAAGCAGCGGCGCCCAGGTAGTTATATCCCAATACATCGTTGGCAAAATTCGACCCGCTGGCATTGGTGCTTTCCCACGACCGCTTCTCCACGCCATATACCAGCGTAGTATTGATGTCATGCCGGTTGAATGTCCGTTTATACGTGAGGATATTGTCGGCCGTCCAGTTATACTGGCTGTCGTTCTGCTTATTTGCCGAACCGGTCAGATTGGCGCCCAAGGCATTAAACGTGAAATCCTTGTCCGTGACCAGGTTCTGCGAAAAGTTCAGGCGATAGTTCAGTCCCTTGACAAACGGGATGTCTACATCGACATAAAAGTTGGCGAACAGGTTGTAGCGTTTGTCTAAGTTGTCCTGCTGCCTTACCAGCACCGGGTTCAGCGTCGTCTTGTAGGGATAGACAATATATTCGCCCGTTTCGGGGTCGGTGAGCGGGCAAACGGGCGGCAGGTTGCTGCTTACGGCCGAAACCCCGGACCAGTCGCCCAGGACAAAGAACGTCTGGGCGCCGACTTTCATCCAGTCCGTGATGCGCGTATCTAAGTTCAGCCTTACGTTGTAACGCTTGTACGTGTCGTTGATCACCAGGTTCTGTTGGTCGGTCAGTCCGACGGACATGAAATAGTTGCTCAGTTCGCTCCGTCCCCTGATACTCAGGTTGTGCATCTGGATATAGGGATGGTCGTTCGTTCCCAAATCCCACCAGTCGGTATCCAACCCGCTCAGGTAGCCGTTGAGCGCATTCACATCATGGAAATGAACGGTAGGATCCCAGTTCGGGTTGGGTTGGAGCAAATCCGGCCCTGTCCGGCTTTCTTCGAGGTAAGCGTCGGCTATTAATTGCATGTAACCGTCCCTGTCCGGCATTTTCCACTTGCTGTTCGCCGGAGCCTGAAGCGTATAGGAACCGCTGTATTCAATCACCGGTTTGCTCATCTCCTTGACCGTCTTGGAGGTGATCAGCATCACGCCGTTGCTGGCCTGCGATCCGTAAATGGCGGCTGCGCTGGCGTCTTTCAGCACGTCGATGGATTCGATGTCGCTCGGATTGATGTCCACCAGGCTGCCGCGGTAAATAATCCCGTCCAGTACAATCAGCGGCGAAGTGCTACCCGAAAGGGAATTGCGGCCGCGAACGGAGATTTCCGGATCGGTGCCGGCCTGCGTCACTCCGCCCACGTTCAGTCCGGGCACGGTGCCCTGTAGCGACTGTCCGAGGCTGACGTTCGGCGATTCCCTCAGTTTGGCTATGTCCGCGCGCACCACCGAACCGGTGATGTCTTTCTTCCGGGCCGTACCGTAACCGATGACTACCACTTCTTCCAGATTTTGCAAATCTTCCTTCATCACCACATTCAATACCTCGCCGGAGGCGACGATGTCCTGCGTGATGAAACCAATATACGAAAAGGTGAGTGTAGCATCCGGGCGGCTCACTTGCAGGGAAAATTTCCCATCCACATCGGATACCGTTCCGTTAGCCGTCAGACCTTTCTCTACTATGTTTACGCCGATCACCGGCTCACCTGCCGGGTCGACCACCGTGCCGGTGATGCGGACTTTGTCCTGCTGCGGCTCATGCGCCGCCTGCGAATAGCCGCCGGCGGCGTTCATCATGCCCGTAACCCCCGTCAGGAGGATAGCGGACAAGGTCATCATTCTTTTTAATTTTCCAAGTTTGGCATTTTTCATACCTTCAAATAATAATTTCATAGTTTTGCATTTTAAATTTATTTTGTTTTTGAAATTTTGAATGGTACTTTGTTCGTTTATCCGGCCGGAAAAGCAGTACCGGTCATTTTCCGACCTTCCTTAAGTTGATCTCAACTGCTTCCGTTTCTTCCATAGGCTTACTGTTTAAAATTTAAATAATAGATCACGGTATAATGGCCGAATAGATTTCGCTCCAGGGCCCTTTTTCGCCGCGGGTATTTTCCCAA
>JAISWC010000233.1 GCA_031271245.1 Tannerella sp.
CGTTTGTGTCCAGACGACTCTGGCGTTCGGCAGTGCGGAAGAAGTCGTCCGCGAAGTGGAACGGCGCAAAAAACTGTTTCCCGAAGGCGGACTTTTTCTGGGACCCACTCATGCCATACAGGTCGGCTCGCCCGTCGAGAACATCATTGCGCTGTACCGGACTGCCGGAAGTCTGAACGAAGTAATCGACGATTCCATCCTGTCCATTGGCGATGGGAAAAAGGTAGATGAAGTGAACATGTCCAAACTTTTTTGAGATGTGTAAGCGCTGTTTCAAGGGCGGGAGGAACTGTTTAAAGGACTTGTAAAGAAGAGAGAAGAGAAATTTGCAGACTTCCAAACGCGCGTTGCAAAACCGGCGACAAGACCTAACAGGTTTTCAAAACCTGTAGGTCTGCCGGAATAGTCCTACCTTCCGGGATAGCCGTATGATTTACGCCCATTCGCTCAGTTCCAGCCAGCGATTGGTTTTCCGGTCGATGGCGTCGATGATTTCGGCGATGCGCCGGGCCTGGCGGGTAAGTTCGTCGTGCGACAGGCTGCCGCTGCTTAACGCCGTTTCCACTTGCGCTTTTTCTTCTTCAAGGGCGGCTATGGCCGGCTCCAGCGACTCAAATTCGCGCCGTTCCTGCCAGGTCAGTTTCCTCTTCGATTCTTTTACCGGGCGAATGGCCGGCATTTTTCCGGGCGCGGGAACCGCCTCTTTCTGCACTTTCGGCTGCTCCTCCTTCCAGGCGCGATACTGCGTATAGTTTCCCGGAAAATCCTGAATCTCCGCGTTCCCGTGAAAAACAAAAAGATGGTCTACGGTCTTGTCCATAAAATACCGGTCGTGCGAGACGACAATCAGGCAGCCTTTGAAACCTTGCAGGTACTCCTCGAGCACGTTCAGCGTCACGATGTCCAGGTCGTTCGTCGGTTCGTCGAGCACCAGGAAGTTCGGGTTCCGCATCAATACGGTACAAAGATACAGCCGCCGTTTTTCGCCTCCGCTCAGCTGGTGCACATACTGCTGCTGCCGGTCGGGCGCAAACAGAAAATGATTCAGAAATTGTGAGACGCCCAGGGTTTTGCCGTCGTCCGGGGTGACGTATTCGGCGATGTCCTGTACCAGGTCGATGACCTTCTTGTTTTCGTCCGGCAGCAGCCCTTCCTGACCGTAATAACCGAAACGGACGGTCTCGCCGATGTCGAAACGGCCGCTGTCGGGCGACACTTCCCCGATCAGCATTTTGATAAAGGTGGACTTTCCCGTTCCGTTGTCTCCGATGATTCCCAGTTTCTCGTAGCGGGCAAACGTGTAGTTGAAATCCTGCAAAATCCAGGTGCTGTCATATCTTTTGGAGACATGAACCGCCTCGAAAATCCTGGAACCGATGTAAGCCGGCCGGACATTCAGCCGGAGCGTCCCGGCGTCCTGCCTTTGCTTCGCCTTTTCCTCCAGTTCGTAAAAGGCGTCGACACGGTATCTGGCCTTTGTGCCCCGCGCCTGCGGCTGGCGGCGCATCCAGTCCAGTTCCCTGCGCAGCAGGTTGTTTGCCCGTTCGATTTCCACATTCCGGGCGCTGACGCGCTCGCTGCGTTTCTCCAGATAATAGCTGTAATTTCCTTTGTACGGATACATCTCCCGGTTGTCAATCTCCAGTATGTCGCTGCACACGCGGTCCAGGAAATAGCGGTCGTGCGTAACCATCAGGAGGGTGACATGCGAGCGTCCCAGATAATCCTCCAGCCATTCGATCATCTCCAGATCAAGGTGATTGGTCGGTTCGTCCAGCAAAAGCAGTTCCGGTTCGGTAATCAGCACATTGGCCAGGGCGACCCGTTTCAGTTCTCCGCCGGACAGCTGTCCCGTTTTTCGGTCGAAACGGTCGATTTTCAACCGGGAAAGAATCTGCCTGGCTTTTCGTTCATAATCCCATGCTTTGGCATATTCCATCCGCGTCATCAAGTCTTCGGGGATCACCGGATTTTCTGCCGCCATTGCCGCTTCGTATTCGGCAATCAGCCGCACCGCCGGATGGGAAGAGTAAAAGCAGGCCTCCAGCACGGTCTGTTCTTCGGGAAAGTACGGGATTTGCTCCAGATAGCCGACACGCAGGCCGTTGCGAAAGACCGCGGCGCCTTCGTCACAACTTTCCTTTCCGGCGAGAATGTTCAACAGAGTTGTTTTTCCGGCGCCGTTTCCGGCGATCAGGCCGGTTTTCTGTCCCTGCACCAGGCCGAAGGTGATGTCGCGGAACAGTACCCGGTCGCCGAAACTTTTCGTCAGTCCGTCTGCCTGCAAATAGCTGATCATCTGTTTTCCCGACGGGAATTAGTTCTGTTCCTTGAGGATGACGTCGTGTGCACCGCCTTCGACGATGCTGGTAGAGGATACCAGCGTGATTTTGGCATGTTGCTGGAGTTCCTTGAGGGTGGCGGCGCCGCAGCTGCACATGGTTGCCTTCATTTTCCCCAGCGTAATGGCCAGATTGTCTTTCATTTTTCCGGCGTAGGGGACGTAACTGTCCACGCCTTCCTCAAATTTCAGCGATTCCGTTCCGCCCATGCCGTAGCGTTGCCAGTTCTGGGCGCGGTTCGAACCTTCGCCCCAGTATTCTTTCACGTAGTTGTTGCCGATACGCAGCGTTTTGGTGGGCGACTCGTCGAAGCGGGCGAAATAGCGTCCCATCATCAGAAAATCGGCTCCCATGGCCAGCGCCAGCACCATGTGGCAGTCGTGCACCAGGCCGCCGTCGCTGCAAATAGGAATGTAAGCGCCTGTCCGGCGACAGTGTTCGTCGCGTGCCCGGGCTACGTCGATCAGGGCGGTCGCCTGTCCGCGGCCGATGCCTTTCTGCTCGCGCGTGATGCAGATGGAGCCGCCTCCGATACCGACTTTGACAAAGTCCGCGCCGGCAGCGACCAGATAGCGGAAGCCGTCGCTGTCGACCACGTTTCCTGCGCCGACCGGCATGTGGTCGCCGTAGGTACGTTTGATCCAGTGCAGCGTCTCCTGCTGCCATTCGGAATAGCCGTCGGAAGAGTCGATGCACAGCACGTCCACGCCGGCCTCCACCAGCGCCGGCACTCGTTCGCGGTAGTCGTGCGTATTGATGCCCGCTCCGACAATCAGCTGCTTGGTTTCGTCGGACAGCTCGTCGGGATTGTCGCGGTGACTGTCGTAATCCTTCCGGAAGACGAAATAGACCAGATTCTGGTCTTTGTCGATGATCGGCAACGAGTTCAGTTTATGCTCCCACAGAATTTGATTAGCTTCGCTGAGCGAAATGCCCGACTGCCCGACAATCAGTTTGGAAAAAGGCGTCATGAAATCCTTGACCTTCATGTCCATCGGGTCTTTCTCCGTCCGGTAGTCGCGGCTGGTGACCAGTCCCAGCAGTTGCCCGTTGCAAGTACCGTCGTGAGTCACGCCGATGGTCGAATGTCCCGTCTTTTTCACCGTCCGCAAAACGTCGGCCAGCGTGTCTTCGGGCGTCAAGTTGGAGTCGCTGACAACAAATCCGGCCTTGAATTTCTTCACTCTGCGCACCATATTGGCCTGAGCGGCGACCGGCTGGGAACCGTAGATGAACGACAGTCCGCCGTTGCGTGCCAGTTCGATGGCCAGTTCGGGGCCGGAAACGGACTGCATGATCGCTGATACAAAAGGGATATTGAGTGCAATAGCCGGTTTTTTATTTTTCGCATGTTTCACTAAAGGCGTTTGCAACGAAACGTTGGAAGGGATACACTTTTTGGTCGTCAGACCGGGGATCAACAGATATTCCCCGAAAGTTCTGGATACATCGTCTAAATATACTGCCATACGTCAACTGTTTTACGGAATTGGGTGCAAAGATAGGCATTTTCGCCGGAAAATTTCTATTTTTGTACTTCAAAAAAAATAAAGCAATGGAGAAAGTGACAATAGAAAATATCGGACCTGTTTCCGCTACGGAAATAGAACTCCGCAAGATGAATGTATTGCTCATCAACGGAAGTCCGCACAAAAGCGGATGTACTTTTACCGCTCTGTCCGAAGTTGCCGGGGAACTGGAAAAGCAGCGTATCGAAACCCGCATTTTCCATATCGGGACAAAAGCGATTCGGGGATGTATAGCCTGCCGGCAATGTACGGAGACCGGACACTGTTCCGGTTCGGATGACCCGGTCAACTCGTGTATTGATCTGATAAAGGCAGCGGACGGGATCGTAATCGGTTCGCCGGTTTATTACGCTTCGCCCAACGGCGCGCTGCTGGCACTCCTCGACCGGGTATTTTATGCCGGCGGCGGTGCATTTGCCTACAAGCCGGCGGCGGCCGTCGTCAGTTGTCGTCGCGGGGGAGCCGCCTCCGCCTTCGACGCCTTGAACAAGTATTTCACCATTTCGAGTATGCCGGTCGTTTCTTCCCAGTACTGGAATGAAGTCCACGGCAACACGCCGGAAGAAGTCCGGCAGGATCTGGAAGGCTTGCAGGTCATGCGGACGTTGGGGCGGAACATGGCCTGGCTGTTGAAATGCATCGATATTGCCGGGGCAAGCGTCCCGTATCCCGAGAAAGAAGCCGTACGGCATCGCACCAATTTCATCCGCTGACCGAGACCGAATGGAGAATGATTTGCACGGCCATCAACGAACCGTGAATCATTCTCCATTCTCAATTCTCAATTCTCAATTCTCAATTCTTTTTTGTCCTACAGATCCACCACGAACGCTTTCAGTTTCGGGTCCTGCATGGATTTGGGCACCGAACTGCGGAGGATATCCGTCACGATGTTCAGGAGGGTCTTGCGGACGTAGTCCTTGCTGACGACCAGGCTCACCTCCCTGACGGCCGTCAGGTTCTTGAACGGGCGCAGGTTTTCCTGTTTCTCTTCGCTCAGTCCCATGGCGTGCATTTCGGGAATGATCGTGATGCCCGGATTGTAGTCGACGACGTTGATCAGCGTGTCGATGCTGCCCGATTCATATTTGATTCCGCAGTCGCCGCCGGACGTTTTCCGTTTCCTCCGGCACAGCCGCTCGATCTGGCCGCGCAGGCAGTGTTCGTTTTCCAGCAGCCAGACATCGTGGATGTCAATCCCGTCCAGGTCAATCTCCTTTTCCTGGTGCGCCTCGCCGAGGGGGGAAACGTAGGCATAGAATTTCTCGTAGTAAACGGGATGTTCCACCAGTCCGGAATGGTTGAGCGGGCTGGCCATCACCGCGCCGTCCAGCGTGCCGTTCAGCAGTTGGGGGATCAGGCTGGAGGTTGTACTCTCCTTGATGATCAGTTCGATGTCGCCGGAACCGGCATACTGCCGGTGAAGCACTACCGGTACGAGATAGGACGCAATGGTCGGGATAATACCCAGCCGGAAAGTGCCTTTGGCCATGTGCTGTTCCTGGTCTACCACCTCCCTGATCTGGTTGAAATATTTCAGCGACACGCGCGCCTGAGTGATGACCTGAACGCCGATGACCGTCGGCTCCACCGGATGTTTCGTCCGGTCGAACAGTTTGACATCCAGTTCGTCTTCCAGTTTCTGGATCATCATACTCAGTGTAGGTTGCGTCACACAGCAGGCTTCCGCCGCCCTTGCAAAATGCCGGAAATTGTCTACGGCAATAATGTATTCCAATTGTTGAATGTTCATAACGCTCAGTGAATAGATATTTTTTATGCAAAGATAAAAAATATCAGTTTGACAGATACGGAATATCGCATTAATTTTGTCGTGGAAATAATGATACAGATTTATTCATTTTAAATTTTAAAGCGTATGCAACCGATTATTAATTCTCTATTGCCTGAATTTAAAGTACAGGCATATCAAAACGGAAGTTTTAAAACCGTTAGTAGTGACGATGTCAGAGGTAAATGGGCTATTTTCTTTTTCTATCCGGCCGATTTCACCTTTGTCTGTCCGACCGAACTGGAAGACATGGCTGAAAAGTATGCCCGTTTCCAGGAACTGGGTGTAGAGGTGTATTCCGTCAGTACCGACAAGCATTTTGTGCACAAGGCCTGGCATGACGCCTCCGAGACCATCCGCAAAATC
>JAISWC010000009.1 GCA_031271245.1 Tannerella sp.
CGACATCCAGTCCGACATCCAGTCGATCCGGGAGGCAGAAAACTACCTGTCCGTCGAGCCGCAGGGCGAAGGCATCACCCCCTACCGGAAGGAACAGCTCAGGAATAACGTGCGCCAGATAGCCGAGACCCTGAAATCCAACCGGGAACAGCTGGCCATCCTGCGCGAACAGTTAAAGAACAGCCATATCCGGTCGGAAGCGTTGCAGCGCACCATCGACCGCATTGCTGTCGAACTCAACCAGAAGGCGCAGATGATTGCCTCCCTGCAGGAGGAACTGGCCCGGAAGGATGTACGGATCGGGGAACTGGACGATGTGGTGGCCTCGCTGAACGAAAATATCGAAAACCTGTCCGAAGCGACGGCCTCCCAGACGAAAAAACTGGAGGAACAGAACCGGAAACTGAATACGGCGTACTATTGCCTCGGCACAGCGAAGGAACTGAAACGGCAAAACATCCTGACGGGCGGAGGTCTGTTCTCCAAATCGAAAGTGCTGGAAGGCTTTTTCAATGAAGACTATTTTATCTCCATCGACATCCGCGAAGTGACCGAAATCCCGCTGTATGCCGGCAAAGCCAGTCTCCGCTCCACTCACCCGGCCGAGACGTACAAGTTTTCCAGAGACGAACACGGCAATCTGACGCTCAGCATCACGGATGTCGAACAGTTCTGGCAACTGAGTCGCTATCTGGTGATTGAAGTCAAATGAATCTCCATGCAATGGAAAAGGAAATGACGTATGCCGAATCCGTACAGCGGCTTCAGGCGATTGTGACGGAAATGGAACAGGACGCGCTGGATGTGGACGTGCTGTTCGAAAAGGTAAAAGAAGCCAGCCGGCTCATCGTAAACTGCCGGGAAAAACTGTTTAAGGTCGACGGGGAAGTAAAAAAAATACTGGAGGAATTGCAGTGAGACGCGCGGTCATCATCGTGGCTGGCGGACGGGGTTTGCGGATGGGAAGCGATTTGCCGAAACAGTTCCTGCCGCTCCACGGCAAACCGCTGCTGATGCATACGCTGGAGGTTTTTTACCGCTGGGACGGGAACGCGCGGCTGACGCTGGCGCTTCCCGATATGCACCGGTCGTATTGGGAAATGCTGTGCCGGGAGTTGAACTGGCGCGTGCCGCATTGGATCGTGGCGGGAGGCGAGACGCGGTTTCATTCCGTGCGTAACGCGCTGGAGACGGTGGAGGACTGTGACTGGGTAGGGGTGCATGATGGCGTGCGTCCGCTGGTCGCGCCCGAAGTCATCGAGGCCTGTTTTCGCGGAGCGGCACAGCATGGTGCGGCGCTGCCGGCCGTTCCGGTGGCTGAATCGTTGCGCGAATGTGACGGGGAACGCAACCGTGCGGTCGACCGCACGCGCTATCGCCTGGTACAGACGCCGCAAGTGTTCCGGCGCGACTGGCTGGAGGAGGCTTACCGGCAACCGTATTCGCCCCTGTTTACCGACGATGCGTCGGTGGTGGAAGCCCTCGGAAGAAACATTCATCTGGTGTCCGGCAATCCGGAAAATATCAAGATCACGACGCCGGCGGATTTGCTGGTCGCTGAAAAATGGATGGCACACTGATCGCGCATGAACCCGAGTTTCTCAAATCAATCCGTCATGTATCTGCCGGGCGTCGGCCCGAAGAAAGCGGCCGTGCTGGCGCAGGAAGCAAACATCGCGTCATGGGAAGACCTGCTGTATTATTTCCCCTACAAATACGTCGACCGCAGCCGTTTCCACAAGGTGAGCGAGGTGAACGGCGAGATGCCTTACATCCAGTTGAAAGGCTGTATCCGGATGTTCGACGTGGCCGGCGAGAAGCGTTCGAAACGGCTGATTGCCAAATTCACGGACGGGAGCGGCGTAATTGATCTGGTTTGGTTTAAGGGCTTGAAATACATCGCGGAAAAATATAAAACCGGCCGGGAATACGTTGTTTTCGGAAAACCGACAGCGTTCGGGAATAATTGCAACCTGGTGCATCCGGACATCGATCTGCCGGAAGACGTGCAGCAGGTGACGAACGGCCTGATGCCGTTCTACAACACTACGGAGCGGATGAAAAAGGCGTTTCTGCATTCCCGCGCCATCCAGCAATTCCAGTACACGCTGCTCTCGACCCTGAACTGGCAGCTGCCGGAGACGCTCCCGCCGCACGTATGGGTGCAAACCCGCCTGATTTCCCTGTCGGAGGCGATGCGGAATATCCATTTCCCGGAATCGACGGAGATGCTCCACAAGGCGCAACTGCGCCTGAAATTCGACGAACTGTTCTTTATTCAGCTGCATATCCTCCGGTCGGCGCGTAGCCGGCAACAGGCGTTGAAAGGGCATGTATTCGAAACGGTCGGCAAATTGTTTCATACCTTTTATGAAAAATACCTGCCGTTTGAGTTGACGAATGCGCAGAAGCGGGTGATTCGCGAGATGCGCGCCGACATGGGCAGCGGACGGCAGATGAACCGCCTGTTACAGGGCGACGTGGGCAGCGGCAAAACGCTTGTCGCCTTGATGGCCATGCTGCTGGCCGCCGACAATCACTATCAGGCGTGCCTGATGGCGCCGACCGAGATTCTGGCGCAGCAGCATTACCGGACGCTGAAGGATTTTCTGAAAGACATGCCTGTTCGTATCGCCCTGCTGACCGGTTCTACCCGGAAGAAAGAACGGGACGGGATACTGCCGGCCGTGGCCGGTGGGGAAGTGCAGATACTGGTCGGGACACATGCCCTGATTGAGGACACGGTTGTGTTTGCCTCGCTGGGGCTGGCAGTGATCGACGAACAGCACCGTTTCGGCGTGGCGCAGCGTTCGCGGCTGTGGGTGAAAAATCCGGCTCCGCCGCACGTACTGATCATGTCGGCCACGCCCATCCCGCGCACGCTGGCCATGACGGTCTATGGCGACCTGGACGTTTCGGTGATCGACGAACTGCCGCCCGGCCGCAAACCGGTCAAAACCGTGCACCGCCTCGACAGCAGGAAGGCGGAACTGTACGCTTTTCTACGCAGCGAAATCCGGCAGGGACGGCAAGTCTACGTCGTTTATCCCCTGATCGAAGAAAGCGAAACGATGGACTACAAGAATCTGGAAGAAGGCTTCGAGGTCTTCCGCGAAGTGTTTCCGGAATACACGGTCTGCATGGTACACGGCAAAATGAAACCGAAGGAAAAGGAGGCTGCCATGCAGCGGTTTGTGTCCGGCGAGGCGCAGATTCTGGTGGCAACGACGGTGATCGAAGTGGGCGTGAACGTGCCCAATGCGTCGGTGATGGTGATTGAGAGCGCCGAACGCTTCGGACTGTCCCAGTTACACCAGTTGCGGGGGCGTGTCGGTCGGGGTGCCGACCAGTCGTTTTGCGTGCTGGTCACTTCGCCGAAGTTGAGCAGCGAAATGCGCAAAAGACTTGAAATCATGGTGAACAGCAATGACGGTTTTGAGATTGCGGAAGCGGACATGCGCCTGCGCGGCCACGGCGACCTGGAAGGGACGCAACAGAGCGGTATCGGGCTGTCGCTGAAAATCGCCAGCCTGACGTCCGACGGCCGGATCCTCCAGTTTGCCCGCGACCTCGCCGAACAGGTATTGAACGACGACCCTTCGCTGGAATCGCCCCGGAACCTGCTCCTCCGCGAACGCCTGCACACGCTTTTCGGCCAAAAAATGAACTGGGGACTCATCAGCTGAAACCGTTGTTAGTCCCCTAATAATGCGTCCAGGCCGGAAAACATCCGGATCTGTTCGAAGGAAAAGCTGTTCCGATACGCGGTTAAAACGGTTCTTTCCAGCCCTTCGGCCAATCTGGAACGACTGTTTTCATTCCCAAAATCATCCGGCCCAAAGTATAATTAATGTTGTCACGGTGTCGATTTTTCCGCCGAACCTTCCGTACTAAAAAAAAACGCAGTAAATTTGCCCCCCGAAGAATAAATAATAAACGGGACAAATAACATTTTAACGAAAGGAAATTACAATGATTAAAGTAGGTATTAACGGTTTCGGCCGTATAGGACGTTTGGTTTTCCGCGCCGCACAGGGCCGGAACGACGTTCAGGTAGTGGGTATTAACGACCTGATCAGTGTGGAATACATGGCTTACATGTTGAAGTATGACACGATTCACGGCCAGTTCGACGGCACGATTGAAGTCAGGGACGGGAATCTGATCGTCAACGGCAACGTCATCCGCGTAACCGCAGAAAAGAATCCTGCGGATTTGAAATGGGGCGCCATAGACGCAGAATATATTGTTGAGTCGACGGGTCTGTTTCTGTCGAAAGACAAAGTGCAGGGACACATTGACGCAGGAGGTAAATATGTCGTGATGTCGGGCCCCTCGAAAGATGATACGCCGATGTTCGTATGCGGCGTCAACCTCGACGCTTATGTCAAAGGCACGAAGTTCGTATCGAACGCCTCCTGTACGACCAACTGTCTGGCGCCGATAGCCAAAGTGCTGAACGACAAGTTCGGCATCGCCGACGGTCTGATGTCGACGATTCACTCCACCACGGCCACGCAGAAAACGGTCGACGGTCCTTCGGTCAAAGACTGGCGCGGCGGACGCGCCGCTTCGGGCAACATCATCCCTTCGTCTACGGGCGCAGCCAAAGCCGTAGGGAAAGTGATTCCCGAGCTGAACGGCAAACTGACGGGCATGTCCTTCCGCGTTCCGACGCTGGACGTATCGGTGGTCGACCTGACCGTCAACCTGGTCAAGCCGGCAACTTATGCAGCAATTAAAGCCGCGATGAAAGAGGCCTCCGAAGGCGAACTGAAAGGGATTCTGGGCTATACGGAGGATGACGTGGTATCGTCCGATTTCATTGGCGACGCCCGCACGTCCATCTTCGACGCCAAGGCAGGCATCGCCCTGACGGATACATTCGTGAAAGTGGTTTCGTGGTACGACAACGAATGGGGCTATTCCTCCAAAGTGTTGGATCTCATCGCTTACATGAAAAAGATAAACGGATAATTTTATCTCATCATTTTTTTTTACATTATTATTAGAAGGGCCGTATCCGAAAGGTTACGGCCTTTTCACTAACAATCATACGAAAGAAAATGAATAATTTGCAAGAACTAAAGAAGTCCATTTTCGCAGATGGGGTAATTGACGAAGCCGATATAACGCTTCTTCGCGGGGTCATTTTTGACGAGGAAGGCGTCAGCAGGAAGAAAGCCGATTTTCTTTTTGAAATAAAAGATGCCATCGGCAAGAAAAAACTGACTGCCGAACTTGAAGTCGTTTTTGTGGAAGCCATTACGGCTTATTTACTTGACGACGAGGATTCGCCCGGCGAAATTGACGAAAGCGAGGCAAAATGGCTACGGGCAAAAATTCAGTACAAGGGATACGTAGACCATATTGATAAAAGACTTCTCGCCAACTTGCGCAAAAGATCCATCAACTTCCCCGAAATACTCAACTACAAAAACAAACCGGTCAAAGCATTCGAGGGAATGTTATTCGGTTTGCGTTTTGTTACTTTTTTAGCCGTCATTGGCTCCATGTGTGCCTCTGTCGTGCTGTTTATCCGCAGTTCCATGCAGATTTACGAAGGATTGAAAATATTTGTCTTCAATTTCAATTCAAGCGAGAGCCACGAACTGGAACATTTGGTAGCTCAATTTGTCTCCTCGATAGACGGCTATCTGTTTGCCATGATTCTTATCATCTTCAGTATGGGCATATACGAACTGTTTATCAACAAAATAGACCCTGTCGAAAAGGCGCTTGATGCCCGTCCGAGCTGGCTGCAAATCAACAGTATCGACGACTTGAAATCCTCGCTGGGAAAAGTAATTTTGATGATTTTGATTGTGTCGTTCTTTGAACATTCACTGAATATCCATTACGAAGGCATCAAGGACTTGCTGTTCCTGGGCATTGGCATACTGCTGATTTCAGCGGCATTATATTTGACACATATCGACGGGAAACACGAACATAAATCCAAATCCAAATAATGATCATTCTATTATAACAATCCAATCAGTATCGAATATGGAATCAAAACATCATTACACCGGCTTGTCCGATGCCCAGGTCATCGAAAGCCGCAGGCAGCACGGGGAAAATATCCTGACCCCACCGGAAAAAGAACCACTCTGGAAAGCCTTTCTTGAGAAATTTACCGACCCGATTATCCTCATTTTGCTGGTAGCGTTGGCGCTGTCGATTGGC
Organism: Tannerella sp.; assembly: GCA_031271245.1. GTDB lineage: Bacteria > Bacteroidota > Bacteroidia > Bacteroidales > Tannerellaceae > Tannerella. The sequence continues at coordinate 6,190 of JAISWC010000009.1, forward strand.
GTATCGTGCTACGAATTTTTCTCGAAACACGACACGGTAAGCGTCTTTTTCGAGCCGGCGGGCATTCTGATTGCCGTGCTGCTGGCCACCGTCGTCGGTTTTTGTTTCGAGTTGAGCGCCAACAAAAAGTTTGAAGTGCTCAACAAGGTCAACGACGACACGCTGGTCAAGGTCATCCGCAACGGGAACATTTGCCAGATATCCAAAAAGGATGTAGTCGTGGGCGACGTCGTGATTCTCGAAACAGGCGAGGAAGTGCCGGCTGACGGCGAACTGCTGGAAGCCGTCTCGCTCCAGATTAACGAATCTACGCTTACGGGCGAGCCGGTGATCAAGAAAACGATCCGCCCGGCCGACTTCGACCGGGACGCCACCTATCCCTCCAATCACGCGCTGAAAGGAACGACGGTGGCCGACGGACACGGCATCATGCAGGTGTTGACGGTCGGCGACGCCACCGAATACGGCAAAGTCTACGAAGGCGCCCAGATCGACAGCAGCGTCGAAACGCCGCTCAACCGGCAGTTAGACAGGCTGGCCGACCTGATTACGAAGAGCAGCTACGCCATCGCCATCCTGATTGTCATTGGCCGGCTGATTACCTACTTCCTCAGCATGGAGTTCGACTGGCTTCATTTCGGCAGCTATTTCCTGAACACGGTCATGATTGCCGTCACGGTCATCGTGGTAGCCGTGCCGGAAGGACTGCCGATGTCCGTCACCCTGAGCCTGGCGCTGAGCATGAAACGGATGCTCTCCACCAACAACCTGGTTCGCAAGATGCACGCCTGCGAAACGATGGGGGCGACGACGGTCATCTGCACGGACAAGACGGGAACGCTCACACAAAACCAGATGCAAATCTACCGGACGAATTTCTACGAACTGGGAGACCGGCCGTTTGCCGACGACGAAATCAGCCGTCTGATTCAGGAAGGCATCGCCGCAAACTCCACGGCCTACCTTGACTTTTCCGACAAGACCAAAGTCCGGGCGCTGGGCAATCCGACCGAAGGCGCCCTGCTGCTCTGGCTGCACGAGCGCCGGGTCAACTACCTGCCCCTGCGCGAGGACGCGGAAGTGGTGGAACAGTTGACGTTTTCGACCGAACGAAAATACATGGCAACGGTCGTACAGTCGCCGCTGCTGGGGAAAAAAGTACTGTATGTGAAGGGTGCGCCCGAAATTGTGCTTGCGATGTGCGACGACCTTCCGGTCAGCGAATCGGAAATCCAGTCGCAGCTGCTGCAATACCAGAACCAGGCCATGCGTACGCTGGGCTTTGCCTGCCGGATGGTGGCGGACGGTGAAGTCTGCATCAGGGAAGGCCGCCTGTCGCCCGACCTGCGGCTGAAGTTCCTGGGCATTGTAGCCATCTCCGACCCCATTCGCGCCGAGGTGCCCGAAGCGGTGAAGAACTGTTTGAACGCGGGCATCAGCGTCAAGATCGTCACGGGCGATACGCCGGGAACGGCCAAGGAAATCGGTCGCCAAATCGGCCTGTGGCAGGAGAACGAACCGGAAACGCACCACCTTTCCGGCGCCGAATTTGCGGCCATGTCCGACCGCGAACTGTCGGAACGGATTGTGCCGATGAAAATCCTTTCCCGCGCCCGTCCGATGGACAAGCAGCGGCTGGTACAGTTGTTGCAGCAAAAAGACCAGGTCGTGGCCGTCACCGGCGACGGGACGAACGACGCCCCGGCGCTGAACGTCGCGCAGGTAGGCCTTTCGATGGGCGACGGCACCTCCGTCGCCAAGGAAGCAAGCGACATTACCATTCTCGACAACTCGTTCAGCAGCATCTCCCGCGCCGTCATGTGGGGGCGGTCGCTCTATCAAAACATCCAGCGCTTTATCCTGTTCCAGATGACCATCAACGTGGCCGCCTGTCTGATTGTCCTGACAGGCGCGTTCCTCGGCATGGAATCGCCGCTGACGGTGACGCAGATGCTCTGGGTGAACCTGATTATGGATACCTTTGCGGCGCTGGCGCTGGCCTCCCTGCCGCCCAATCCCAAAGTGATGAACGAAAAGCCCCGGAAAACGTCCGACCATATCATCAGCCGGCCGATGGCCAAAAACATCCTGAGCGTGGGACTGCTCTTCGTCGTGCTGCTCATTGGCCTGCTACAGTATTTCAAACATGCGGAGATCACGTCGCTGGTGCAGTTCAGCCTGGTGGATTTCGGACGCAATTTCTTCAATTTCAGTCCGGGCAACGAACTGTCGCCCGAAGAACTGGCGTTGTTTTTCACCATCTTCGTCATGCTGCAATTCTGGAACATGTTTAATGCCAAAGCCTTCATGACGGGCAAATCGGCCTTCTCCTACCTGAGCAAGTGCAAGGGCTTTCTGTCCATTGCAGCGGTCATTCTGGCAGGACAGTGGCTTATTGTGACCGTCGGCGGAAAGATGTTCAACGTCGTTCCACTGAAGCCGGTCGACTGGGGAATCATCATCGGAGCGACATCCGCCGTATTGTGGATTGGGGAACTGTTGAGAATGGTGCGGAAGTAGTTGGTAGTTAATAGATAGTAGAAAGATGAAAGCAATAGTGATTTTATGCATGAGCCTGCTGTGTTTACCGGTTGTAGCTCAACGCGAGAACGGGATACGGGTGGGCAGCTACAACCTGCGATGCGGTTCCGCAAATGACGGTATCAATGCCTGGCCGAACAGGAAAGCAAACGTGAAAGCGCTGATACTGTATCACGACATCGACATTTTCGGGACGCAGGAAGGCCTCTCCGACCAGCTGGCTTACCTGTGCGAAATGCCCGGATATGCCTATACCGGACGCGGGCGCGACGCCGGTACGGATGCCGGCGAACATTCGGCGATTGTTTACAAAACCGCCCGGTTCGAAAAACTGGCATCGGGCGATTTCTGGTTGCGCGAGACGCCCGACACGCCCGGACTGGGCTGGGACGCCACCTGCTGCAACCGTATCTGTTCGTGGGCCAAGTTCCGAGACCGACAGAATGGAAAAACCTTTTATTTCTTCAGCGTGCATTTCGACCATCAGGGCGTGATCGCGCGGCAGGAATCCGGAAAACTGATGGTGAAGAAAATCGCCGAGATAGCAGGAAAAGAGCCGGTCGTCTGTACGGGCGACTTCAATTCCACGCCCGAAACGGAACAGATTCAAACCATGCGTTCGCTGCTGAACGATTCGTACGAAGTCACGCAGATGCCTCCCTACGGCCCGACCGGCACGTTTAACGCCTTCAAACCGGACGCCCCCCTGAAAGACCGCATTGACTACGTCTTTGTCAGCCGCGACTTCACGGTCTTGAAATACGCCGTCCTGACCGACTCCAGGGAACAGCGTTACCCGTCCGACCACCTGCCGGTCGTCGTCGATTTGGACTTTGTCGGGAAAGAAACGTTACCGTAATCCCAAAATCTCCGTTAGAAAATCAACAAGCTGGTTTTAGTTACGCTTCGCGCGGTGGGGCTTTATGCATGATACGAAAGTGATACAAGTAGAACGTCGACAGTCATCCTGTTGATATGAATGACTTTCCCGCTGTGTCTCTCTGTGTTTCTCTGTGTCTTCGCTGTCACGGAGAAGACACAGAGAAACACAGAGAAGGCGCAAAGGGGAGTCACCGTTCAGACACTCATCTGACCACCTTTCCTGTCCATCCGCTGCCCCTTACTATCAGCACGCCTTTCGGCAGGCGGTCGGCCGGGAGGGTGGTCGTGCCTGCCGGAACCGTACCTTCGTATACCTTCGCACCGTTGAGGGCGTAGATTTCTATCCGCTCGGCGCGAACGGTTCGGATATAAAGAAGGTCGCCGTGGATGTAGGC